>CAUGVQ010000007.1 GCA_959602875.1 uncultured Collinsella sp.
AGAAGAACGTGCTCTTCTCGGGCACCATCAAGGAGAACCTGCGCTGGGGCAACCCGGACGCCACCTACGACGAGCTCGTGGAGGTCTGCAAGCTCGCTCAGGCGGACGAGTTCATCCAGGGCTTCCCGCAGAAGTACGACACCTACATCGAGCAGGGCGGCACCAACGTCTCCGGTGGTCAGAAGCAGCGTCTGTGCATTGCGCGCGCTCTGCTGAAGCGCCCGAAGGTCCTCATTCTCGACGACTCCACGAGCGCCGTCGACACCAAGACCGATGCGCTTATTCGCGAGGGCCTGGTGAGCTACCTGCCCGACACGACCAAGATCATCATCGCGCAGCGTACGAGCTCCGTTGAGCACGCCGACCGCATCCTCGTGCTCGATAATGGCCGCATCGCCGGCCTCGGCAGCCACGCCGAGCTCATGGAGAGCTGCGAGATCTATCGCGAGACCTACATCTCGCAGAACCGTACCGGTGAGGAGGATGCGGAGGCAGACGCCGCCGCAGAGCCCGCGCCGCACGTTGAGCCCGCCCTGGAAGGAGGTGTCGCCGATGAGCAGTAAGACCGAGTTCACCGAGAAGGACTTTGAGGCCGAGGTCGAGCGCGTGAGCGCCGCCTCCGGCAACGACAACTCCTACCCGGCGCCCCAGAAGCGCGACCCGCGCTACGTGGATGAGAACGACACGCGTCAAAACGTCGCCGGTCGCCGTGCCATGCCCCAGAAAAAGGGCATGGGCGTCCAGCTCAAGACGCTCGTCCGCGTCATCAAGACCCTGTTCTCCTTCTATCCCAAGATGCTGCCGCTCGTGCTGGTGTTCATCATCATCTCCGGCATTTTGGGCACGCTGCCCGCAACGTTTATGCAGCGCGCGCTCGAGATCGTGACCGCTGTGTGGCAGACGGGCGATTGGGCGAGCGTGTCTGGGCAGATCACCACGCTCACGCTCACGCTTATCGGCATGTATGCCGTCATTCTCGTGCTGAACTTCAGCTACACCCGCATGATGGCCATCATCACGCAGGGCTCGCTCGAGAAATTCCGCGAGAAGCTCTTCGACCACATGCAGGACCTGCCGATTAGCTACTTCGACACGCACCAGCGTGGCGACATCATGAGCCACTACACCAACGACATCGACACGCTGCGTCAGATGATTGGCCAGTCGCTGCCCAACATCACGCTTACCATCGTCACCATCTGCTCGGTAACCTGCGTCATGCTCTACTACAGCGTGTGGATGTTCTTGGTGGTTATCGCCGGCGTGCTCTTTATGGCCTACATGACCAAGACGCTCGGCGGCCGCTCCGCCAAGAACTTTGTTGCGCAGCAGAAGGAGATCGGCGTTGTCGAGGGCCACGTCGAGGAGATCATGAACGGCCAGCGCGTGGTGAAGGTCTTCTGCCACGAGGACGCCGCTCAGGAGGACTTCGACGTGCGCAACGAGGCTCTCTTCCGCGCGTCGCGCGCCGCGAACCTCTACTCCAACACGCTCGGCCCCATCCTCATGAACCTCGGCAACCTGCTCTACGTAGTCGTGGCCCTTATGGGTGGCGTTTTTATCGCCTACCAGGTGCCCAACCTCTCGTTCTCGGGCATGCCGCTCACCATTGCGGTGGCGGTGCCGTTCCTGAACATGACCAAGCAGTTCGCCGGCCAGATCGGTCAGATCTCGCAGCAGATCAACGCTGTGGTCATGGGCCTCGCCGGCGCCGAGCGCCTCTTTGAACTGCTCGACGAGGAGCCCGAGCAGGACGAGGGCTATGTGACGCTCGTCAACACCAAGATGGAGAATGGCAAGATCGTCGAGACCGACAAGCGCACCGGCCGCTGGGCCTGGAAGTGGCCGCATCACACCGGTGAGACCGAGCTTGTGCCGCTCGAGGGCGACGTGCGCCTCTTTGACGTGGACTTTGGCTACAAGCCGGGTCACACGGTGCTGCATGACATCTCCGTCTGGGCAAAGCCTGGCCAGAAGATCGCGTTCGTGGGTGCTACCGGCGCTGGTAAGACCACCATCACGAACCTGATCAACCGCTTCTACGACATCCAGGACGGCAAGATTCGCTACGACGGCATTAACGTCACCAAGATCAAGAAGGACGACCTGCGCCGTTCGCTCGGCATGGTCCTGCAGGACGTGAACCTGTTCACGGGCACCGTTATGGATAACATCCGTTACGGTCGCCTCGACGCAAGCGATGAGGAGTGCATCGCCGCCGCCAAGCTCGCCGGCGCGCACGGCTTCATCGAGCGCCTGCCGCAGGGCTACCAGACGATGCTCACCGACAACGGCTCGAACCTGTCGCAGGGCCAGCGCCAGCTGCTCTCGATCAGCCGCGCCGCCGTTGCCGACCCGCCCGTCATGATTCTGGACGAGGCGACCTCCTCAATCGACACGCGCACCGAGGCTATCGTGCAGCGCGGCATGGACGCCCTCATGAACGGGCGCACCACGTTCGTGATCGCGCACCGTCTGTCGACCGTCCGCAACTCCGACGCCATCATCGTGCTCGACCACGGTCGCATCATTGAGCGCGGTAGCCACGACGAGCTCATCGCCAAGCGCGGTACGTACTACCAGCTCTACACCGGAGCCTTCGAGCTCGAGTAGCCACGCGAACTGAGGCGCCCGACCTTGCCCCTCAAGCCTTCGGGCGCCGCCCTAAGGCGTGCGCCCTCGGCTTTCACGGCAATCTCGGGCGTCTCAGCCGCGCGAACCAGCGGACCGGCGGACCAGCGGACCGACGAACTGTCCGTCATAGCCAGCCCCGTCGCAGGTGCCAGTGCCTGCGGCGGGGTTTTGTGTTGTCAGGCCCTGGAAGCTCGAGAGGGCCCGAATCGTTCTGCTGCGTTAGCCCAAGTCGCTTATGAGCGTAAAAAACGCAGAGCTCTCGGGATACTTTACCTAGCTAAAGCAACTATCTAGGGAAACGCAGACGCTTTCCCTGAAAACAGGAGAAGCGATAACCAGTGCGCCGTTTTTACGCTCATAAGCGACTTGAGCCCCGGGCAGCATGGTGCGGGGCGGCTAGCGCGCGGCAACCGTCTGCGGATGAGCCGCCGCGAGCGCCCGCCGCAACGGATAAGATAGGTTCAGAAGACCGGCGCGGGCCGGTTTACTATCGGTATGGTCGGGTTTGACGGGAAGACCCGTCGCCATCTGCGAAAGGGGCATTGATGTCTAGCGTCGTCACTATCCAGAAGGGCGGGCTCACCGCCAAGATTGACTCCATGGGCGCCGAGCTCCAGAGCCTCGCACTCGACGGGCGCGAGTATCTCTGGCAGGCGGATCCGGCGTTTTGGGGCAAACATGCACCGGTGCTGTTCCCCATTGTGGGCTCTATCCGCAACGACGTTGCCGAGTCTGCCGAGGGCCCGTGCCATATGGGCCGTCACGGTGTGGCGCGCATCAACGAGCACGAGGTGGTTTCGACCTCCGACGACGGCTCGAGCGTGACCTTCGAGCTCGTGAGCAACGACGAGACACGCGCGCAGTACCCCTACGACTTCAAGCTCAACATGACGTACGCCATCACGGGCGACGCCACGCTCACGCAGACCTTCCGCGTGGAGAACACGGGCAACGTTGACCTGCCGTTCTCGGTGGGCGGGCACCCGGCGTTCAACATCCCGGTCGAGGGCACCGACGAGGTATACGAGGACTACGAATTCCGTTTTGCCGAGGCCTGGACGGCCGACTGCCCCAAGCTCGTTGAGGGCGGCCTTGCCACGTACGAGGACACGTTCCGCACGGTTGACGGCTCCGACACGCTGCCGCTTTCGCGCGACCTCTTCCGTTACGACACGATGATCTTGGACCACGTGCCCGGCAACACCCTCTCCCTCGTGGGTACCAAGTCGGGCCACGGCATCCGCGTTGACTTCCCCGGGTTCGACTTTGTGGGCGTGTGGGCGGCCCCGGGCGCGCCGTTTGTGGCGCTCGAGCCCTGGACGGGCACGACCACGCTCGATACCGAGGACGACGTGCTCGAGCACAAGCACGACATCACCATTCTCGAGCCCGGCGGGGTCTTCGAGCGTTCTTTCGACATCACGCTGCTGTAGGGCAGCTCTGCCGCGCGGGCGGCGCAAAAGGGTGATTTGAGCGAGGCGGTGCGCTTGCGGGCGCGCCGCCTTTGTCATGCCGGCGAGCCCGCTGATGGCGATTCTGCAGGATAGGGGCACCGCCGCTTGCCCTTTTTGCTGGTCTGGGTATGATTAGGTGCCGGAAGAAAGGATGCGCATGTATATCAGGTTCGATATGCTCTAGCTGGGCCGTCGCTTTGCCGCCATAGCGCGGCGCCTCACGTTGTACCCTCCGCGCCCCAGGGCGCTCACCTGCAAAGGAACCATCATGCGCGACAAGCTGGAAAAACTCATCGCTGCCTACGAGGAGCTCGAGAAGAAGCTCTCCGACCCCTCGATCGCCTCCGACATAAAGGAATTCACGCGCCTCAACAAGGAGTACGCGCATCAGACGCCGCTGGTGGCGGCCGCGCGCGAGTACCTGAGCGCCCTCGACGACATTGAGGCCGCCAAGGAGATGCTGCGCGACACCTCCGACGCCGACGAGAAGGCGATGCTTCAGGAGGACATCTCCGAGAACGAGGCAAAGCTTCCTCAGCTCGAAGAGGACATCAAGTTCATGCTCATCCCGGGCGACCCCAACGACGAGAAGAACACCATCGTCGAGATCCGTTCTGCTGCGGGCGGCGACGAGGCGGCCATCTTTGCCGGCGACCTCTTCAAGATGTACCAGCACTTCTGCGAGGCGCAGGGCTGGAAGCTCGAGGTGCTCGACTCGAGCCCGTCCGAGGCCGGCGGTTTCAAGTCCATTGAGTTCAAGGTCAACGGCGATAAGGTCTATTCGGTCATGAAGTACGAGAGCGGCGTGCACCGCGTGCAGCGCGTTCCCAAGACCGAGAGCCAGGGCCGCATCCAGACCTCGACCGCCACGGTAGCGGTGCTTCCCGAGGCGGACGAGATCGACATCAAGATCGACCAGTCCGACCTGCGCATCGACACCTACTGCGCGTCGGGCCCCGGCGGCCAGTGTGTTAACACCACCTACTCGGCGGTGCGCATCACCCACCTGCCCACCAACACCGTGGTGCAGTCCCAGGAGCAGCGCTCCCAAATCCAGAACCGCGAGGTCTGCATGCAGATGCTGCGCGCTCGCCTCTACGAGATGGAGCTCGAGAAGCAGCAGGCCGAGCTTGGCGCCGAGCGCCAAAGCCAGATCGGCCATGGAAACCGTTCCGAGAAGATTCGCACCTACAACCAGCCGCAGGACCGCGTGACCGACCATCGCATCGGTTTCAACTCCACCTACAACGGCGTACTTTTGGGCGACCAGCTGGGCACCGTCATTGACGCGCTTGCCGCGGCCGATCGTGCCGAGAAGCTGGCCGAGGCGGTCTAAGGCACACCATCAAACCAACTGCGTGCGACGGGCACCCACGGGTGCCCGTTTCTGTGCCGGTTTTATGGAACCTAAAAACGCCTTTTGTCGCGCGCATCGCCGCAGGCGCGCAAAAACACCCGCGCTGAGCTGGGCGGTTAGAATTCGTACAATCTCAGTTGGCGAATGGTTTGTCCGGTGCGAGAGGCGTGCTGATTTCTGTTTGACCGGCGCGCTACCGTGAGAAGCGCGGCGGTCCTGCGGGAGCGCCTGCAGTAGAATCTCCACCGAGCCGACGATGAGGGGAAGCCATGGGCACGACAGAACAAATGGTTGGGCAGAACGCGGGGCAGGTCACAGCGCCGGAACCGCCGCAAAAAGAGGTCTGGACCATCGAGCGTTGCCTCAGGTGGTCCACGGGCTATCTTGAGCGCCATGGCGAGGAGCGTCCGCGTCTGGCGGCTGAGTGGTTGATCTGCGCCGCGGCGCATCGTAAGCGCATCGACCTCTATCTCAATTTTGATCAGCCCCTGTCTGAGGCTGAGCTTGCCGCAGTCCGTAATGGTTTGAAGCGCCGTGCGGCGGGGGAGCCGCTGCAGTACATCACGGGCGAGACCTCATTTCGCCAGCTCGACATCCTTTGCGAGCCCGGTGTACTCATTCCGCGTCCCGAGACGGAGCTGCTGGTTGATTTTGTGCTCGAGCACCTCGACCACACGGTTTTTGCCGGAGGGCCGTCCGCCGCGCGTCGCGAGCGTGTTGAGCTTCCCTGGAACGCCGAGGTTGCCCAAGCACGTGAACAGGAGCTCGCCGCTCTTGCCGCAAAGGCGCAAAGCGATGACGAGGTGACGGAGGCAGATGAGGGCTCTGCGGACAGCGTGGCGACGCCGGGCGAGGTGGCCTCTGCTGATGCCGCAGTTGCGGAGGGCGATTTCGGGGCGTCGGATCCTGAGCCCGTAGCACCGCCGGTTGCGCATGTGCTCGAGGTGGGGTGCGGCACCGGTTGTATCTCGCTCTCGCTTGCTGCCGAGAGGCCGGGCGCAGTTCGCTGCGTTGCCACCGATATCGAGCCGCGCGCCGTCTCGCTCGCGCGCCGCAACCGTGAGCGCGCCGGCATTGAGGATGGCGCCGTTGATATCCGTGAGGGCGATTTGGTTTCGCCCGTTCACGCTGAGGAGTACGGCACCTTCGACGTGCTCGTTTCGAACCCGCCCTATGTACCGACCAGGGTGATAGATACGCTACCGCGGGAGGTGGCCGCCTTTGAGCCGCACCTTGCGCTTGATGGTGGAGCGGACGGGATCGACATCTTTCGGCGCCTGCTCGACGTTGCGTCGGCACTGCTCAAGCCGGGAGCGCTGTTTGCCGTCGAGCTATTCGAGACCGCCGCAGAGCCCGCTGCGGAGCTCTGCCGCGCCGTCGGATTCACCGACGTACGAGTTGCCTCTGATATGACGGGAAGACCCCGCTTTGTGCTCGCCCATCGCGCCTAGGGCAAGGCGACCTCAACGTAACGCTTTTTTGTGGGCCTAGGGCGGCTCCGCTTGCAGCTACCCGAAGGATAGAGCCTTTCAGTAAACGCCTTTTATCGGGCGCGCTATTGCTGCGCACATTGGGCCTTAGCAATGCTAAGATGCGCAAAATACTGGCGCAACGGGAGGAAGCGCGGAGGAAGCAATCGTGCGCCCCACATGTTGGGCTGGCAGCGACAGGATAGAAGCCAAGCGCCGGGAAGACCTCGCTTTGTGTTTGCGCACCGTGCCTAGCCAGATTCTCGACAGCTTAAGCCCTGACCGTTCGCCGACCGTGAGCGGCCAGGCGACACATTTCCTACGCATCTTCTCCTTTTGCCGAGCCACGCGCCCCGTTGGCGTGCGTTATTGACAATGTGTCCCTACATGACCGCTTCCCGTGCGACAATACTGCGCAAAACGTCAGCAGAAATATCGGGCGACGCGGAATGGCCGTCGCCCGTGCGATTTTTAAGGGAGCAGGCGACGCAACGATGACCCAGGTGTTCCGCACCGCAGCGGATGAGGACCTAACAGAGTCCGCCGCAATCGCGCAGGCGGCGCGCGTCCTCATGGCGGGCGGGCTTGCGCTCATCCCTACGGAAACCGTGTACGGTCTTGCCGTTGCGGTATCCGCATTTACGGAAGCCAGCCCCGCGGACGGTGTCGCTGAGACGGAGGCACCCAAAGTGAACGGCTGTCCCGTTCCCGCCGAGGGCACCGGTTACCGCCGCATCTTCGACCTCAAGCAGCGCGAGCTCGCACAGACCGTTCCATGGCTTGTGGACGGTGCGGACGCCCTCGAGCGCTATGGCCACGATGTCGATCCCGGCGCGCGGGCGCTTACCCGTGCGTTCTGGCCGGGCGCCCTCACCCTTATCGTTCCTGCCCGTGATGATGTGCCGGCGTTTATGCGCGCGGCGGACGGAACGGTCGCATTGCGTTCGTCGGCCTCTCCGGTGGTAGCCGCGCTCATCGAGGCTTGCGGCAGCCCGCTTGCCTGCACGAGCGCAAATACCCATGGCGCCCCCGCGCCTGCCTCGTTCTCCGCGGTAGAGCAACGCATCCTCGATGGCGTCGATATCGCCATCGATGCGGGTGCGACGCCCTGTCAGGACGCGTCGACCATAGTCTCATTCCCCGGAGGAGAGCCGCAGATCATACGGCAGGGCGCGCTCTCCGCGGCAGATATCAAGCGTGTGCTCGAAGGGTCCTGTGGCCCCGAGCGCGCGACGTCCCTGCGAAAATGGTGATCGTTCATGCCTCTCTCACTTAAAGACCTCGGGCTGGTCGACGCGGCGTTTCGCTTTGGCGGCTCCTACATCATGTCGCTCGATGCGGGCACCACGTCGGTGCGCGCCGTTATTGTGGACGAGTTTGGCGGGGTCGTCGCTCAGGCGTCGCGCCCCCTTGGCATGCACTACCCCCATCCCGGTTGGGTCGAGCAGGACCCCACCGAGATCTTGGCGTCCATGATCTCAGTCATTGTCGAGGTCCAGTTCAAAAGCGGTATCCATTCCGAGGACATCGCCGCGGTGGGCATCTCCAACCAGCGCGAGACGTGCATCGTTTGGGATCGCGAGAGCGGGCAGCCCGTTTACAACGCCATCGGCTGGCAGTGCCGTCGCACGGCGGATGCGGCCCGCACGCTTGCCGATCCGGACACCGCCGCCATGATCCGCGCAAAGACGGGCCTCACGCCCGACGCCTACTTCTCGGCGACAAAGGTCGCCTGGATCCTCGACAACGTTGCGGGCGCGCGCGAGATGGCAGACGCCGGCAAGCTCGTCTTTGGCACGGTCGACACCTGGCTCATCTACAACCTCACGGGCGGCGCGGTCATCGCCACCGACTACACCAACGCGAGCCGCACGATGCTCTTCAACATCCGCACGCTCGATTGGGATGACGAGTTGCTTGCACTCTTTGGTATCCCGCGTGCCATGATGCCGGAACTCAAGTGGAGCTCCGACGATTACGGGCATGTCTCGCACGAGATCATGAGTCATCGGCCGCCCATCACCGGCGTGGCGGGCGACCAGCAGGCGTCGCTCTTTGGGCATTGCTGCTTCCGCCCCGGCGAAGCTAAGAATACCTACGGCACGGGCTGCTTCTTGCTGATGAACACGGGCGACGAGGTCGTCGAATCCGACGAGGGGCTCGTGGCAACCGTGGGCATCGCCGAAGGCGGACGCGTGAGCTACGCGCTCGAAGGCTCGATCTTCCATGCGGGGTCGGTCATGCGTTGGCTGCGCGATGGGCTCGGCATCATTGACGACGTCCAGTCGACTGCGGAGGTTGCGCGCTCCTGTGCAACGAACGATGGCTGCTACCTCGTGCCGGCGTTCAGCGGCCTCGGCGCGCCTTGGTGGGATGCCGACGCACGTGGGCTTATCTGCGGACTCACTGCCGCCTCAACGCGCTCGACCATCGTGCGCGCTGCATGCGAGTCGCTCGCCTACCAGGTCTACGACGTGCTGCGCGCCATGGAGCGCGCTGCCGACCGCGAGCTCAGCGAGCTGCGCGTCGACGGCGGCGCCTCGCGCAACGACTTCATCATGCAGTTCCAGGCGGACCTGCTGAAGATCCCCGTCGTGCAGTCGGAGTCCGTCGAGACGACGGCCATAGGCGCGGCGTACCTCGCGGGACTTTCCGTTGGGTATTGGGAGAATCGTGAGGAGCTGCTCTCCAATTGCGCCGTTGCGGAGCGTTTCTCCCCGGCGCTTGGAGATGAGGCGGAGGAGCTGCGCCTGCGCAACCTGCATGGCTGGCACGATGCGGTCAAGCGTTCTCGCTCAACCGTTGCCTAACACAGCGCGCTGCCTGATGCCGCACATTGCCTGACGACTCATCTCCCTTGATGCCGGGCGTCGCCTAACGCTGCGCAGCCTCAGCTCCCGCTCGACGTGCTCGCTTGCAGACGCCGGGCGAGCATTTCTCCCTCCTCGGCAACAGAGGTGCCAACGATAGGGTACGAGCCCGTTTCTCGGGGCATTTCGAGCGCGTATTCGCGGTCGACAACAACAATCCCGCGCGCCTCGCGGTCGTTCTCCAGCAGGCGAGCGAGCTCCGACCGGGCGGCCTCGATGGTAGAGCATGCCATCTCCAAGGCGTGTGCGGTCCCCGGAAGCTGCCGCTCTATGGCGGCGGCAATGGTCAGCCGGTTGAGCTCGCTTGCCGTGACGATGGCGCAGTGGATGCGCTCGGGCGTGGCATCGGTATCGATAAGAGGCAGAATCTGCAGCACAAACTGCACGATGAGGTCGTCGTTCTCTCCCGCTCCCGCCGGCGCAAACGTCTGCGACCACGCTTTCACGATCTTTCGGCACGCATCGAGCACGGGGCGCCGTGCGTCGGGAATAGGACGGTCCTGCGTGAAGGCTGTTGCGGCCGCCCCCAAGCGGATAAAGAGAAAGAGTCTCCGCAACGCCGCACGGAAGAGCTCTGCCTCGCAGACCCTTTTGCCAAAGTGCGCACGCATGCGCCCCTTGAGGTCGCGGTAGGAGGCATCCCCGTCTGCCCAGATGGCGAGCGCATTGGTCGGGCGGACGCGGTTTTTGGCGGAAACGCAGGCAGACATGGCGGCCATAAAGAGCGCCTCTTGGTGCCCAAAGCGTCGGCCATCTACCTCTGTGTCCTCTTCAAAGAAGGAGACCTCCGGCATGTCTGCCACGGTCTCAAGAAAGCCCTGGTCCAGCGGGTGCCCGCCACGCTCAAGGGCAAGCCCGGTCGATGCCCGCAGAAATGACCGGTCAAGATCGGTAAGGGTAAAGCCAAGCCTGCGCTCAAGCGCGGCAATCATACGATTTACGCCGGGTAGATGCGCCTCAAGCACCGGGGGTCGGAATCCGAGCGCCGTCCTCACCAAAATGCTGATATAGCGCAGCGCGAGCTCGCTCGCCTCGAGCGTGCCGCGTCTCACGGTGCCGCCCGCTGCTCCCAAAAAGGCCGCCGCCTTGCGGTTGAGCGCGTAGGCGGCAGAAACAGAGAGGCCGCGTCGCCTCGCAAAGGCGGCTACGTCCACCTTTCCCGTCAGATACTCGTTACAAAGGAGCAGTAGGTTAGACTCGCGGTATACGTGCTGTATGAGCTCGAGCAGCGTGGTCGCGCGGTCAAAGCGTACAAGGACGGTGCCGCGCCTGCGGTCATGCGCGCGCACGTAGGGAGAGAGCAGCGCCCGCAGAGCATCGATGTCAGAAAGCGCGGTGTTGCGGTCGACGCCAAGCTCGCTCGCCAGTGTACTTATGCGTTGCTCCGGCCGGTAGTAGAAGCGCTCAGTCAAAACGACGTGGCGCGCTACGTTGCGCTCCAAATACCGGTCGAGCTCCACAGCAGCCTCCATTCCAGATTATTCATAAAACAAAGTATAAATGAATGAAAACACGATACGCACAACCCGACGCCCGGTGGGAAGATGAGGCCATCAGCCTCGTCTCCCAAGGTAAGGAGTGCATCGTGAAGACCGCTCTGGAAGAAGCCGCCCGCATCGAAGACCAGATCATCGCGTGGCGCCGTCATATCCATGCAAACCCCGAGAAGGGCTTTGACCTTCCCGCGACGCAGGCGTACGTTGCCGAGGAGCTCGCTCGCATGGGCATTGAGGCTAAGCCCTGCGGTGGCGAGATTCCTGCCGAGGTGGTGGAGAAGTACGAGCGCGCCGGTTTTGGGCGCATGGAGCACGCGACCGGCCTTGTTGCGACCATCGGCCAGGGCTCGCCCTGCATCCTGCTGCGCGCCGACTACGACGCCCTGCCGCTCACCGAGCTGGCCGACGTCCCTTACAAGTCCCAGTGCGAGGGCCTCATGCACGCCTGCGGCCATGACTCGCATGCGGCGATGCTTTTGGGCGCCGCCAAGATCTTGAAGGAGCACGAGACGGAGCTCAAGGGCACCGTTAAGCTTATGTTCCAGCCGGGCGAGGAGATGGGCTGCGGCTCAAAGCTCATGATTGACGACGGGCTGCTCGAGAACCCGCATGTCGACGCCTCGTTTGCGCTGCACGTTATGCCCGACCTCGAGCGCGGTCGCTTCTTCTTTGCGCCCGACGTTGCGAGCGCCTCGATGGACACGTTCATCATCCAGATCCAGGGCAAGGGCGGTCACAGCTCCATGCCCAACCAGACAATCGACGCCTCGATGATCGCCACGCAGCTCTACACGCAGCTGAACCTCCTTATGACGCGTGAGGCCGATCCTCGCAGCATGGTGACGTTCTCCATCGGAGCGGTCCAGGCCGGCACCGTGACCAACATCATTCCCGACAGTGCCGTTCTCCAGGGCAACATGCGCACGCTCTCGCGTACGGACCGCGATCATTTGGTCAAGCGCATCCCCGAGATGGTCGACGGCATCGTGCGCGCCTGGCGCGGCACCTACCACATCGACTTCTTTAGCACGCCGACCACCAACAATGACGCCGACTTCATCCGCGAGGTCACACCGTCGGTTGCCGATGTGGTAGGCGAGGACAACGTCATCTCCTGCCCGCCGCTCTCTGGCACCGAAGACTTCTCCTATGTGAGCCAGGCGGTTCCGTCGCTCTTTATGCAGCTCGGCACAGGTGGCGAGTATCCGGTGCACAACCCCAACATGACGCTCGACGAGTCACTCTTCAAGCTGGGGTGCGCAGCGCACGTCAGCGTTGCCATGGACTGGCTCGCCTCCCACACGGCCTAAGGCCACCGGTACTTTAACGCCCGGGCGCGGTGTTCCCCGAGCCCGGGCGCCTGGCGGCCACGCGGTCGCCCGAATAAGAAAGAGAGGAAACAATGGGAAAGCTCAAGGGTAAAGAGGTAGCGATCTTTCTGACGCTCTTCTTCATCGGTCTGGTGGCCAACCTCGACAAATCGCTGATCGGCGTTGCCGCAACCGCCATCCGCGGTGAGTACGGGTACTCCGCGACGGAGTTCGCCAACATCACCAACCTCTACTACGCGAGCAACATCGTGATGACGCTCGTCTCCGGCTGGATCGTCGACCGTTTTGGCTATAAGCCGTTTATGGTCACCGCCCTCACCATCCTCACGGTGGCCTCGCTCACCTTCGGCCTCTCCGGTATGCTCGCCGCGGGCGCCGGCGGGGCGGTGGGCGTGCTCACCGGCCTTCTGGCCTCGCGTTTCTTCATCGGCATCGGTCAGACGGGTTATACCAACGGCGTGTCCAAGGTCATTGTCGAGAACTTCCAGCCCGAGGTTCGCCAGACCGTGCAGTCCGTGGTCGTCGCCACGGCGGGCCTGGGCGCCCTGCTTGCCTACACCGTGTTCACGGGCCTTGTGGGCATGGGCTGGCAGGTTGCCTACTACGTGCTCTCCGCACTCTTTTTGATCGCGCTTGTGCTCATGGTGGTCATCGTCCCCAAGAAGTACACCCCGCCCGCGGGTAGCGTGTCGCTCTTCACCGCTTGGAAGCACAAGAACTCGCTCGTCCTCGGTTTCGCGCTTCTGTGCAACAACATGGTGGGCGTGGTCTCGCTCGCCTGGCTGCCCTCCTATCTGCAGGGTATCGATGTCATCAAGGCCGAGATGGCCGTAAACCCGGGTCTCACCAACATGATCCTCATCGGGTACGCCATCGTGATGGGCGTCGCTATGGTCGCCTCCAACTTCATCATCAAGGCCTGGTTCCGCGGTAAGGAGAAGATCTTCGCGGTCATCTGCAGCGCTATTGGCGCCGTGCTCCTCTACATGATGACCTCCTCGCAGGAGCTTATGGCCATCGTCTCCTTCCTCTACAGCTCGACCTTCCTGCTCATGCTCGTCTTCAGTGCCATCGTCGCTTTGCCCTACGCACCGCTTGCCAACGAGGACGGCACCATCGTGCCCGTCTCGATGATCGCCTCCTCCTACGCGGTCATCAACATCATGGCGTTCCTCGGCGCTATCATCGGCAACACCGTTGTGGCGGGTATCGCCGACGCCATGGGCTTCTCGGTTGGCTTCGCTGCGCTCGCCATCCCGTTTTTGCTCTCTGGTCTGGCGCTCTTCCTGCTGCCCAAGACCAAGTAGTACACCTCTTCTGACGCAGCGCGTCTCTCGCGCCAGGCAAGCCATGAGCGCCTCCCGGCAGCTGGGACGGACCCCTGCCGGGAGGCGCTCGCTTTATTCCGCCAGTTAGCCCAGCGGCGCGGACGCGCGTTATTCAGTAATATAGGAAGCGACGTATCTAACCCATTCGTTTGAGAGGACGAAGCATGCGTATCGCCATCGGCGCCGACCACGGCGGGTTCGAGCAGAAGCAGGAGCTTAAAGCCTATATTGCCAACGAGCTCGGCTGCGAGGTCGAGGACATGGGATGCGACTCCACCGAGAGCGTCGACTATCCCGATCACGCCGCGCCCGTGGCGCGTGCGGTGGCCGAGGGCTCTGCCGACTTTGGCGTGCTTGTCTGCGGCACGGGGATCGGCATGGCCATTGCGGCGGACAAGATCGACGGCGTGCGCGCCTCTTCGATCACCTCGCCCGCGTTTGCCGAGCTTTTCCGTCAGCACAACAACGGCAACGTCGTGTGCCTCTCCGGTCGCTTTGTTGACCTCGACGTCAACAAAGAGATCGTGAAGACGTTCCTCACGACCGCCTTTGAGGGAGGCCGTCACGAGGGCCGTGTTGCCAAAATCACGGCGCTCGAGGGCTAAGGTTTCTCAAACCGGGGCAATCGTCACGTAAAAAGCACCGCTGAGCTGCCAAGATGATGCATCTGTGTCACGTTGTAGTTTCATCTGTTGACTTTTCGGTGGGGCTGACTAGAGTATTCGGAACGAGATTCGAATCACTCGTTTGCGCGGGTGGTTCGAGCAGGGAGGTGCAAGATGTTGTCTGCCATTGATTGGCCGGGCAGCACCGTGCACATCGTCATCGGGGCTCTCGTGGGCTTAGTCGCCTTCGTCCCCTTGGCAGCGGCGCTCGCACCGGTGCTTAAGGGAGCGAACCGGGTGAACATGGTGGCGGGGATGCTGGCAATCGGCGTCTCATTTGCCGTGCTCCTCGTGGGCGTCTTTGCGGCCTACCTCCTCGACCGCGGCGGTCTGGTGCCGTTTGCGGTGGGGGAGATGTGCGGGTTCGTGGGAGCGCTGGTTGTCATTTCCACCGTCTTGGTGGTTATGCTCGGCAGATGACGGTCCGGCCTTGTGCCGGCTGGAAGAAAAGGTGGAACTTTGGAAGCGTTCGCAAAGCTTTCGGGTGAGATCCAAGAGCTCGTTGCCGAGTTTGGCTCGGCACCCGTGGTAGGCGACCTCACATTTGGCCTCACGCAGTACTCGTTCTGGCTGCTTGTTGCCGCGGTGGTGCTTGCCGTCGTCATGGTCCTCTTCGTCAAGAAGCAGACGCTCGTACCGCACGGCTTTTTTGTCAACGGCGTCGAGTATCTCGTTGAGTACGTGCAAAACGACGTGGCCAAGGGCGTTGTCGGTACCGAGTGGCGCCGTCACTTCCCGTTTCTCGCCACGATCTTCTTCTTCATCCTCATCAATAACTTCATCGGCCTCATCCCGGGCATGAAGCCGGGCACGGGCGCCATCGGCTGCACCGCCGCACTCGCGCTCGTCACCTTTGTGTACTTCATCTACTTTGGATGCAAGAAGCACGGCTTCATTGGGTACTGGAAGAGCTTGGCGCCCGCGGGCGTGGCCTTCCCCATGAACGTGTTCGTGTGGGTCATCGAGGTCTTCTCGCTGCTGCTCCGCCCGATCACGCTTGCCATCCGTCTGTTCTGCAACATGTTCGCCGGCCATATCGTCATGGGGTCCTTCTCCATCATGGCGGCGCTCTTTGCGGAGCCTCTGCTTGAGCACTTTAGCGCCATGAACGCGCTCGGCGCCCTCCCGAGTGTGGCGTGGCTCGCCATCCTGCTTGTTATCTACGCGGTCGAGCTTATCGTCGCGTTCGTTCAGGCGTACGTGTTCACGGTGCTTGCCGCCGTGTACATCCAGATCGCCGAGGCCGAGGGGCACTAGCCACCCGGCCCGCTTCACAGGTCACCACGGGCCCGCTCCCCGGACCCGGGTAGATAGTTGGTACTTAGCGCCGCCGGCTACTTAGCGCCAAGGCGCACGTCAAAGGAGGAATCGTGGGAGTTATCGGTTACGGTCTCGGTGTTATCGGTGCCGGTCTTGCTATTGGCCTTGCTGCCTTCGGTGCCACGAGCGCCATGGCTCGCCAGCCCGAGATCCAGGGTCGCGCCTTCACCGTCTTCATTCTGGCGTCCGCGTTTACCGAGGCACTCGGCCTCATCGGCTTCGTCGTGACGCTCATCGCCTAAGGGAAGCTCGCTGAGTCTCATCTGAGTTAAGGAGCTGACCTTATGAAGCACAACGTCTATGTGATGGGCCTCGCCGGTGTTGCGGCCGCCCTCGCGCTGCCCCGCCCGGCGTTTGCCGAGGAGGCCGCCGGCGGTGCGGACATCCTCATCCCCAAGATGGCGGAGTTCATCCCGGCTCTCATCGCGTTTCTGATTATCCTCATCGTGCTCGCCAAGATGGCGTGGCCGCAGATCCTCGCCACCATGGAGGAGCGCGAGAAGCGCATCGCCGACAGCCTTGACGAGGCCGAGAAGACCCGCCAGAAGGCTATCGCCGACCGCAAGGCGTCCGACGATATCGTGACCGACGCGCGCCGCCAGGCGGCCGAGATCGTGCTCGCCGCCCGCCAGGACGCGGAGGCCGAGCGCTCGCGCATTCTCGCCGCCGCGCATGCCGAGGCGGAGGACATCCTCGCCAAGGCGCACACCTCGGCCGAGGAGGAGCGCCGCTCCATCTACGCCGATGCCGCCGCATCCATCGCAGACCTTTCGGTCTCGGTGGCCTCCAAGATCGTCGCCAAGACGCTCGACGAGGACGGCGAGCAGCGTCGCCTTATCGAGCGCTACATCGAGGAAGCGGGTAGCCTGAATGCCGACTAGCCGGAAGCAGGAGCGCGTTCTCGAGACCTATGCTCGTACGCTCATCGAGGCGGGCAAGGGCCAGGGGCGCGTGTTCAAGAACCGCGCTGACCTGGAGACCCTCGCCTCTGCCTCGCCCGAGCTTCTGGGCGTGCTCGCCACGATGGTCGAGCGCGGGCAGCTCGATCTTCTCTCTGAGGTCGCGGCGACCTATCACGCCATGACCGAGGAGGACGAGGACGTGGTGGGCGTCAAGGTCACCACGGCCGTGCCGCTCGACGACGACCTGCGCGCCAAAATCTCTGAGCGCGTGCGTGAGCGTCTGGGCCGCGAGGTCTTCCTCATCGAGAACGTCGATCCGTCTATCATCGGCGGCCTTGTGATCGAGGCACGCGGCCAGCGCCGCGACATCTCGGTCAAGACGCAGCTGCGCGCTGCGCGCGAGGCCCTCGATTCCACCACTGCCACTATCGGAGGGGAGGCAGCCCATGAGTGAGATCATTGACGCCGCGAGCATCACTAAGATCTTGGCCGAGCGTCTGAACACGCTTGACGCCGCGATCGATACGCAGGAGGTCTCGCACGTCGACGAGGTCGGAGACGGCATCGCGCGTGTTTCGGGCCTTATGAGCGCCATGGCAGGCGAGCTTCTCGAGTTCAAGAGCGAGGAGACGGGCGAGCGCGTCTACGGCCTTGCCCAGAACCTCGAGCGCGATGAGGTCGGCGCGGTGCTCTTTGGCAACGTTGCCGCCATCAAAGAGGGCGACGAGTGCCGCACCACCGGCCGCATTATGGATATCCCGGTCGGCCGCGCCATGCTCGGCCGCGTGGTGAACCCGCTTGGCCAGCCCATCGACGGCCTGGGCGAGATTCGCGCCACGCATCGTCGTCCCATCGAGTTCAAGGCGCCCGGCGTAATCGACCGCACACCGGTGTGCGAGCCCGTGCAGACGGGCATCCTCGCCATCGACTCCATGATCCCCATCGGCCGCGGCCAGCGTGAGCTCATCATCGGCGACCGCAAGGCCGGTAAGACCGCTATCGCGATTGATACGATCATCAACCAGCGCGGCAAGAACATGATCTGCATCTACGTCGCCATCGGCCAGAAGGCCTCCACGGTGGCGGGTATCCGCGCGGCGCTCGAGGCGCACCACGCCCTCGACTACACGGTCATCGTCTCCGCGACGGCCGCCGAGTCCGCGCCTATGCAGTACATCGCCCCTATGGCGGGTGCCGCTATCGGCGAGTTCTTTATGTACAACGGTGCCGACGGCAAGCCGGCGACCGCCGAGAACCCGGGCGGGCACGTGCTCGTCATCTACGACGACCTCTCCAAGCAGGCCGTCGCCTACCGTCAGATGTCGCTGACGCTGCGTCGTCCGCCGGGACGCGAGGCCTACCCCGGCGACATCTTCTACCTGCACAGCCGCCTGCTCGAGCGTGCCTGCAAGCTCTCCGAGGAGCTCGGCAGCGGCTCCATGACGGCCCTGCCGCTCATCGAGACGCAGGACGGCGACGTATCGGCCTACATTCCTACCAACGTGATCTCGATCACCGACGGCCAGATCTACCTGCAGAGCGACCTGTTTTTGCAGGGCCAGCGCCCGGCCGTTGATGTGGGCATCTCGGTCAGCCGCGTGGGCGGCGCCGCTCAGGTGAAATCCATGAAGCAGGTTGCGGGCAACCTCCGTCTTGACCTCGCCTCCTATCAGGAGCTCGCGGGCTTTGCCCAGTTTGGCTCCGACCTCGACGCGCAGACCCAAAAGCAGCTCACTCACGGTTCGCGCATGATGGAGCTCCTGAAGCAGGCGCGCTACTACCATCTCGACGTGGCCGAGCAGGTCGCCGTGCTCTTTGCCGGCAACCAGGGTTACTTCGACGATCTGGCCATCTCGCAGGTCCTCGAGTTCCGCGACGGGCTTGTGACCTATCTCAAGAGCAGCTACGGCAAGATCTTGGAGCGCCTGCGCACCGAGAAGATCGCCGGCGACCTCGAGAGCGACCTCGACCGCGCCATCGCCGACTACAAGCGCGACTTCGCCGCTAAGCACGTGGCGGAAAGCGACGCGGACGCCTCCGCGGATCAGGAGGCGTAGAGACGCTATGGCCAACCTTCGCGAGATCAAGAAGCGCATCACCTCGACGACGAGCATGAAGCAGATCACCCGCACCATGGAGATGGTCTCCACGGCCAAGATCCGTCGTGCGCTGGAGCGCGCCTATGCGGCCGAGCCGTACAAGGACGCGCTGACCGACGTCATGCTCACCGTGGCGCAGGATGCCGAGGCCGCGGGCGACGCCCCGCTCTTGGCCCGTCACGACGCCG
Source organism: uncultured Collinsella sp. (assembly GCA_959602875.1). GTDB lineage: Bacteria > Actinomycetota > Coriobacteriia > Coriobacteriales > Coriobacteriaceae > Coprousia. The sequence continues at coordinate 19,114 of CAUGVQ010000007.1, forward strand.
AGCGGCGCGTTCTTGTGGTCGCCATCGCGAGCGACCGCGGTCTTGCGGGCGGCTTCAACGTGGGCGTTGCGCGCGAGGCCGAGAAGATCATGCACGCTTGCGCCGAGAAGGGTGAGGAGGTCGAGCTCATCACCTGCGGCCGCAAGCCGACCGAGTACTTCAGCCGCCGTGCCAACGTGGTCATGCACTTTGAGGGAAGCTCTGCCGAGCCGACCCTCGAGCAGGCCCGCATGATTGCGAGCTACATCACGCACGGCTACACCTCAGGCGACTTCGACCGCGTGGAGGTCATCTACCACCACGCCAAGAACCGCGTCGACCAGGTCCTGCGCGTAGAGCACCTGCTGCCGCTCGACACCGAGATGGTGGCGCTTGCGCGCGGCCCGCGCAAGAACGAGGACGAGGCCCCGACGCGCATCTCGTCGAGCTTTGCCTTCGTGCCCTCTGCAGAGGTGGTGCTCGGCAACCTCGTCTCGTCCTACGTCCTTACCGTCATTCACCAGGCGCTGATCGACTCCGCTGCCTCCGAGCAGGGCGCCCGCCGCAAGGCCATGCACTCCGCCACGGACAACGCAACCGCGATCATCGCGACCCTCACCCGCACCTACAACCGCGTGCGCCAGGCTTCCATCACGACCGAGATCAACGAGATCGTGGGCGGCGCCAACGCATTGGAGGAATAGCAATGGCTCAGAGCTACGATTTGAACGACATCAAAGACGCCGTCGAGCGCCATACGGCAGGCGAGGGGCATATCGTCCGTATCGTCGGCCCGGTTGTCGACGTCAAGTTCGAGGGGCAGGTCCCCGCGATCTACAATGCGCTCACCGTCGAGGCGGACACGCCCATGGGCCATGTGTCGACGATCCTTGAGGTCGAGAGCCAGCTGCCGGGCGGCGTGGTGCGTACCGTTGCGATGAGCTCCACCGACGGCCTCATCCGCGGCATCACCGCCACCGACACGGGCGGCCCCATGACCATGCCTGTGGGCCCCGGTACGCTCGGGCGCATCTGGAACGTGCTCGGCAAGCCGGTCGACGGCAAGGAGATGCCCGAGGTGGAGGACTACTATCCCATCCATCATCCGGCGCCCTCTTTTGACGAGCTTACCACCCAGACCGAGATTTTTGAGACGGGCATCAAGGCGATCGACCTGCTCGAGCCCTACATCCGCGGCGGCAAGACCGGCCTGTTTGGCGGCGCCGGCGTGGGCAAGACGGTGCTCATCCAGGAGCTCATCAACAACCTCGCCCTCGAGCACAACGGCACGTCGGTCTTCACCGGCGTGGGTGAGCGCACCCGTGAGGGTACCGATCTGTACCTCGAGATGAAGGAATCGGGCGTTATCGACAAGACCTGCCTGGTCTACGGCCAGATGAACGAGCCTCCCGGAGCGCGTCTGCGCGTGGGCCTTGCTGGCCTCACCGCGGCGGAGTACTTCCGCGACCGCGGCCAGGACGTGCTGCTCTTTATCGACAACATCTTCCGTTTCTCCCAGGCGGGTTCTGAGGTTTCGGCTCTGCTCGGCCGTATGCCCTCTGCCGTTGGTTACCAGCCGACGCTCGCTACCGAGATGGGCGACCTTCAGGAGCGCATCACCTCGACTAAGACTGGCTCGATCACCTCGGTCCAGGCGGTCTACGTTCCCGCGGACGACCTTACCGACCCGGCGCCTGCGACGACCTTTACCCACCTCGACGCCCAGACGGTTCTGTCGCGTAACATCGCGAGCCTTGGCCTCTACCCGGCCATCGACCCGCTCGCGTCCTCCTCTGACGCCCTCGATCCCTCTGTTGTGGGCGAGGAGCACTACCGCGTTGCCGTCAAGGTCCAGGAGATCCTGCAGGAGTACTCCGACCTCCAGGACATCATCGCGATCCTGGGTATGGACGAGCTTTCCGAGGAGCAGCGCCTGACCGTGAACCGCGCGCGCAAGCTGCAGCAGTTCCTGTCGCAGTCCTTCCACGTGGCCGAGAAGTTCACCGGCAACCAGGGCGTGTACCTGCATATCGAGGACACCGTGCGCAGCTTTGCCGCCATTGTGGACGGCGAGTGCGACGACCTGCCCGAGCAGGCCTTCCGCTACGCCGGCACCATCGACGACGTGCGCGAGCGCGCCGCCAAGATGGAAGCGGGTGCATAACCGATGCGCATCCGTATCGCTTGCCCGGAATCGAATGCCTACGAGGGGGAAGCCTCCTTTGTGGCGCTCCCCTCTACGGACGGCGAGATGGGCGTGCTCCCGGGGCATGCGAGCGAGATCTGCACCGTCGAGGCCGGTATCGTGCGCGTGTGCGACCAGGCGATGGGAACGGTCGACCACCGGTTTGCCGTTGCCGGCGGCTACGCCGAGATCACCGCAGATGAGGTGGTCGTGCTGGCCCAGCGTGCCTGCGACCTCGACGCCATCGACGCCGATGCCATCCGCGCGGAGCTCCAAGGTTTTGAAGACCAGCTGAGTAATTTGTCGCAAGATGATGCACGCCGCGCCTATCTTTATAATGAGATGGCGTGGCGCAAGCTCCTGCTTGTCGCCTAGCTGCCCGGCCCCTGCCGGGCCGGAATCGATTCTAGCTGGTAGATGGGGTAGGAACTTGGACATCATCCGCGTTCAGGGAGGGCATGAGCTCACAGGCGGCGTGCATGTCTCGGGTGCTAAGAACTCGGCACTCAAGCTCATGGCCGCGACGCTTCTTGCGCCGGGCGTGACCACGCTTACCAACGTTCCCAATATTTCCGACGTGCACGTCATGGGCAAGGTCTTGAAGGGCCTGGGCTGCACGATTGAGGTTGTTGACGAGCATACGCTCGCCATCGACACCTCGGGCGCCAACTCCTGGGAGGCTCCCTACGAGCTCGTTGCCAAGATGCGCGCCTCCACCGCGGTTATGGGTCCTTTGCTCGGCCGTTTCGGCCGCGCCAAGATCGCCATGCCGGGCGGCTGCAACCTCGGTGCGCGCAAGATCGACATGCACATCCTCGGTCTCGAGGCGCTTGGCGTCTCCTTTGACACGAGCCACGGCTACATCTTTGCCGATGCGCACGAGGGCATGTCGGGCACGACGGTGACCCTCGAGTTTGCGAGTGTCGGCGCAACGGAGAACCTCATCATGGCGGCGGTTCGTGCCAAGGGCACGACGGTTATCGACAACGCCGCACGCGAGCCCGAGATCGTGGACCTTGCCAACATGCTGAACGCCATGGGCGCCAAGATCCAGGGCGCCGGCACCCCGGTCGTGGAGATCGAGGGCGTTGACGAGCTGCATCCGGTCGAGCACCGCGTGATCGGTGACCGCATCGAGGCCGGCACCTTTATCGTTGCGGGTGCTCTTGCGGCCGATGGAGACGGTATTGAGATTACGGGCTTCAACCCGCATTACCTCGGCATGGTGCTCAAGAAGATGGAGCTCATGGGCATCCGTCTTGAGCGCAGCGTCGACGGGGTGCGTGTGTGGCGCGCCGACCGCATCGCGCCGGTGGACATCCAGACCCTGCCGTTCCCGGGATTCCCCACCGACATGCAGGCCCAGGTCATGGTGCTTTCTGCCATGGCGGATGGCAGCTCGGTGATTACCGAAAACATCTTTGAGAATCGCTTTATGTTTGCCTCCGAGCTCGTGCGCATGGGGGCCGATATTCGTATCGAGAGCCACCACGCCATCGTGCACGGCGTGAAGTCGCTCTCGGGCGCCCAGGTGGTCTCACCCGATCTGCGCGGTGGCGCCGCGCTTGTGGTGGCGGGACTTATCGCCGAGGGCGAGACCGACGTCTCTGCGATCCATCACATCGATCGCGGTTACGAGCGGTTCTGCGACAAGTTGGTCGGCTTGGGCGCCTCGGTTGAGCGCGTTCAGGTGCCCGACCTTGCCGAAGACTAAGTTAGGTTGCTTATGAGTATCCGCAAAAAGCCCGTTCAGCAGGCGCGCCGTCCCACTTCGGGCGCCGCGAGCCGTATCTATAGCCGCGAGAACGTCGGCCGCTACGCCGAGCGTGCGCGCCAGCGCCGCCGCGGACGCGTGGTCCGCCGTGGCATCCTTGTGGGTATTTTGGGCGTGCTTTTGGTGGGTGTCGTCGCCGCGGGCGCGTGGGTCACGAACCTCATGTCGCGCCTGAACGACGGCGAGGTCATCACAAGCGACCTCTTGGCAACGCTTGTCGACTCCGATGTAGCGCGTGAGCCGTTTTACATGCTTCTTCTGGGCACCGACGGCCGCCCTGGTGAGGAGACCTACCGCACCGACTCCATCATCCTCGCGCGCGTTGACCCAAGCGAGAAGCAGGTTACGCTCATCTCTGTCCCGCGCGACACCCGCTATGTCTACCAGGGGTCAACCGTTAAGATCAACGCGGTGTTTAGCTATGGCGGCGCCGATGACATGGTCGAGGCGGTGAACGACCTTTGCGGCGTGGAGATCTCGGAATACGCCGAGATTAACTTCGACGGTCTGAAAGCGCTCGTGGACGCGGTCGGCGGCATCGACATCTACGTGCCCGAGGGCGACGAGGTCGACGACCCCGAGGCGGGCCCCGTTGCCATCGAGTCTGGTCAGCAGCACATGGACGGCGAAGCGGCGCTGACCTTCAGCCGTGCGCGCCACCAGTTTGCCGACGGCGACTACACGCGTATGCGCCATCAGCGCATGGTGCTCGGCGCGCTCGCTGAGAAGATCCTGAACAACCTCGACATCGCCACCGTGCCCGCACTCATGAATCAGCTCGCGGACATGGTGAAGACCTCGCTTCAGGTCTCGGACATCGTGTCGCTCATCAACGCGATGCGCGGCATGGATGTCAACAGCATGTACTCCGCCAACATCCCCTCGTGGGCGGGCGAGGACACCTACATCAACGGCCAGAGCTTTGTCTTTGTGTACGAGGACAAGCTCGAGGAGATGATGGAGCGCGTCGACGCCGGCGAGGACCCGCAGGGCCCGCAGACCATGGGCCAGGGTGGTGGCAGCGGCGGTACCGTTGGCGACCTCTATGAGAACAGCAACGAGGACTGGCGCTATGGTACGGCGACCACCTCGAGCTCGGTGGATGAAGAGGATCTTGCCGAGGACGGCGAGACCGCAACTACCGAGTAACAGCGGTAAGTTAGTCGCATGGTAGAACGCCCCGGATACGGACGAAGCGTCTGTATCCGGGGCGTTTTCTTATCAGGCTTGGTGCTAAGCGAAGCGCGCGACGAGCTCCTCGAGGACGTCGACCATGCGCTCGAGCGAGCTCACCGGGATGAACTCATTCACACCGTGGCAGCAGTACCCACCCGTGGAGAGGTTGGGGCAGGGAAGGCCGCGGAACGAGAGCTGGGCGCCGTCGGTGCCGCCGCGGATGGGGAGCACGCGTGGCTCCACGCCGGCCGCCATGAAGGCCTCCTTGGCAAGCTCGATGAGCTCGGGGTAGTCGGCGACGATCTCTGCCATGTTGCGGTACTGCTGCTTGATCTCCACGGTGACGCGTTCGCTGCCGAGCTCTGCGTTAACAAAGGCGGCCGCGCGCTCGATGAGGGCGATCTTTGCGTCGAACTTGGCGGCGTCGTGGTCACGCACGATGTAGCGTGCCGTGGCGTGCTCGCAGGTGGCCGAGACGCCCTCGAGGTGGATAAAGCCCTCGTAGCCCTCGGTGTGCTCGGGGCGGGCATGCTCGGGCAGAAGCGCATGGAAGCGCGCAAAGAGGTTGCCCGCGTTCACCATCTTGTCTTTGGCGTCGCCGGGGTGGATGGAGTAGCCGCGGAAGCGCACCGTCGCCTCGGCGGCGTTGAAGCACTCCCACTCCAGCTCGCCGATGGGGCCGCCGTCGACGGTGTAGGCGTACGTGCAGCCAAAGTCCTCAATATCAAGAAGCTCCGCGCCGTGGCCGATCTCCTCGTCGGGGCAGAAGCAGATGCCAAGACGCGGGTGCGCAAGCTCGGGATGGACGGTCAGGCGCGCGACGAGCGCCATAATCTCGGCGACGCCTGCCTTGTCGTCGGCGCTAAGCAGGGTCGTGCCATCGGTCACCACAAGGTCCTCGCCCACGAGCGCGTCGAGCGCGGGGAGCTTGTCGGGCGCAATCGAGACGGGGCCCTCGGCACCCTCGCCGCAGACGAGGGGACCTCCCTCGTAGTGCACGATATGCGGGTTCACATTGGTGCCGCTCACGACCTCGGTGGTGTCGAGGTGGGCGATGAGGCCGAGTGCGGGGCGCTCCTCGGCGCCGGCACTGGCCGGTACGTGCGCGATGACATAGGCGTTATCGGTCACGTGCACGCCCTCGCACCCGAGCTCGGTGAGCTCGTCGGCAAGCACGCGTGCAAGGTCGAACTGCTTGTCGGTGGAGGGGACGCGATCGGCGTGTTCGTCGGATGAGGTGGTGTCAATGCGGACGTAGCGCATAAAGCGCGTAAGAACATCGGAGTGTGCGGTTTCGGACATCTCGATCCCTTCGCTTGTGTGGTCGGACTCTCCCACTCTAGCACGCGCGGCGCGTTGGGGTAGAATCAGCTGAACACCACCGGTCCCGTCGCCGTTTTTGCTTCTGCCCAACGGCGCCGGCGCGACTCCCAAGGAGGCGGGCGCATGGCAGCGACCGAACAAGGCCAAGATCTTCATCTCACCATGGCAAACGAGGACTATCTCGAGTGCATGGTGCGCATCGAGCAGGAGGAGGGTGCCGAGGGCGGCGTCCGCTCCGTCGACATCGCTACGCGTCTTGAGGTCTCCAAGGCCTCGGTCAACAAGGCTGTCTCGGTGCTCAAGGCTCAAGGCCTTGTTGAGCAGGCGCATTACGGCAAGGTTATGCTCACGCCCCGCGGGCGTGAGATCGGCGAGGCGGTGTGGTACCGTCACCGCCTGCTGCGCACCTTCCTCATCAAGGAGCTCGGGGTTCCCTTTGAGCGGGCGGACGAGGAGGCGTGCCAGATGGAGCACGCCGTCTCGGAGGACACCATGAACCGCTGGCTCACCTACCTTGAGGGCCAAAACATCATGGTCGGTGAGGAGTAAGGGCCTTGCCGGATTCGACCGCTTACTATAACCGCACGGGCGCGCAGGAGTTGCGTGAGTGCCTCGCGTCCGAGGTGCTACTTGCGCAGGGCCCCATGGGGACGGTGCTTATGGGCGAGTCGGGCGCGGCGGATGTGCCGGCGGCGTTTTGGAACCTCGCCGAGCCACAGACCGTGCAGACGATTCACCGTCTGTACGAGGCGTCGGGCGCGCAGGTCCTCATCACCAATACGTTTCAGGCTTCCGAGCCGGCGCTCGCGCGCGACTTGATTGTGCCGGCCATGGCCGAGGTGAACCGTGCCGCCACAGACAACGCGCGTGCGGCGCACCCGCAGGTGCTACTTGGGTCAGTCGGGCCCTGCGGCCTTGAGTGGATGCGGCGCGACACGCCTGAGTTTCGCGCCTGCCGCGCGGCGTATCGCGAGCAGGCAGAGGCTCTGCTCGTTGCCGGCGTGGACGGCATTCTGCTCGAGACGTTCACGTCCATTCGCGACCTGGAGCCGGCGCTCGCGGGCGCCTGCGATGCGGCGGACGGCATGCCCGTCTTGGTGAGCTTTACCATCGATGACGAGGGAAATCTGTTGGGAGACGGCCTCACGATTGAGGGCGCGGTGCTCTGGGCAGAGAAGCGCGGGGCCGCGGCGGTCGGCGTCAACTGCTGCTCGATTGCGGCGGCAACGAAAGCGCTGCCGCGCATGGTTGCCGCGGCGCGCACGCCGGTTATGGTCAGGCCCAACGCCGGCATCCCGGTGCGCGACGAGGACGGCACTCTCACCTGGCCCGACGGTCCCGAGGCGTTCGGTCGCGCCGTCAACGACTGGGTTGCCGCCGGGGCGCACCTGGTGGGTGCGTGCTGCGGGGCCACGCCTCAGACGACGGCGGCCATGGCTGACGCCCTCGCGTAGGCGACAGTCCTTCTAGAAGACGGCCCTTCGCATCGGAGGACAACCCACATTTCGAGAAAAAACGGCGCGGCGGCGGAAGCCCTAACGACTTCCGCCGCCGCGCCTTGTGGCAGACGAGGGGGGGACGTGCTGCCCGGATAGGGGAGACGTCGAGCGCAAACGGTGTTAGAGCTCGACAATCTTGGTGCCGTGGACCTCGGATACCCCAAGGGCCTCGGCTACCTCAACGGCGTTGGCGTGCGTGATGCCGCCACCGGGGAGGATGGTGATGCGCCCGTTCGCGTAGGCGATAAGGCGGGCGAGGTGATTGATGTTGCTCATGATTGGCGTGCCGGCTGCGCCGCCGTGGGTGAGGATGCGCTCGACACCGAGCTCGGCGAGTACGTCGATGGCCTCACGCTGGCGCTCCTCAGAAAGCTCGTCAAAGGCCATATGGAAGGTCACCTGCACAGGCGCCCCTTCGCCGTCGGCGCCCTTGGCGGCGTGGACGAGGGTTTCAGTCATGGGGCGGTCGATGGCAAACTCACCGGTCGCGTCGTCGCGCACAAGGCAGCCGAAGACAACGCCCGTCACGCCCTCGGCGCGCTCGCAGGCAATGTCGTCTGCCATCATCTGCTGCTCGGCGGCGGTGTAGACAAAGTTGCCGCCCCGCGGACGTGCCATGGCCATCACGGCTACGTTGTGCTTGCGCGCAAAGGCAACGGCGGCGCGCACGACGCCTACGCTGGGGCTCGTGCCGCCAACGGCCAGGTTGTCGCAGAGCTCGATGCGTCCGGCGCCCGCTGCGACGGCGGCCGGCACGCGCTCCATGTTCTCTGCGCAGAACTCTCTCAGCAGTGCCATGGTTCCTCCCACCACGATGGATCGCGCCGCGTCGGTATGCGGACGCGCCGATCAGAATCGGTCCTTAGCCCATCATAGAGGTCTTAGCGCCGCCGCCGTGCCCTCAAACGTTCGCGATTTCTGCCACGCCAGCCGGCAGTTGGCCTGATTGACTTGCCCCTCACCTGCCGATAGCCTGTATTGATAGTGGGAACAATAGGAGCGGTATGTCCCGGCGCGTCGCGCGGGGCGCCGGGGAACACTCTGTGGTACAACGGGGCGCTCGCCCCCGAGAGAAAGGACAAGGCATGCATCGTCTAGGAATCTCCCTCTACCCTGAGCATTCGACTCAGGAGAAGGACTTCGCGTACATGGAGCTCGCCGCCAAGTACGGCTTCTCCCGCATCTTCACCTGCTTGCTCTCGGTGGAGAAGGGTGCCGAGGAGACGGTGGCCGAGTTTGGCGGCTTCATGAAGCGCGCCCACGAGCTTGGCTACACCGTTGCGGTTGATACGAACCCGCACGTGTTTGAGCGCCTGGGTGCCACGGCGACGAACCTTAAGCCCTTTGCCGACATGGGCGTCGACATCATCCGCCTCGACGGACATCTGGGCGACGAGGGCGACATCATGCTCACCCGCAACCGCGAGGGCATCAAGGTCGAGTTCAACGGCAGCGGCAACCTCGGCCTCGACCTGCTCGTCGAGCGCGGCGCCGACAAGCGTAACATGGTCACCTGCGCGAACTTCTTCCCCGAGCCCTGGACGGGTATGAGCGAGGAGCGCTTTGTCGAGCTCTCGCGCAAGTACCATAAGGCCGGCTTCCAGACGGCGGCCTTTGTCTCGAGCCAAGAGCCCGAGACCTTTGGCCCCTGGCCCGTTTTTGCCGGTCTTCCCACCTGCGAGGATGACCGCCGTCGTCCCATTGACCTGCAGGTGCGCCACCTCGTGGGCACGGGCCTTATCGACGACATCATCATCGGCAACGCCTTTGCGAGCGAGGACGAGCTTGCCGCCATGGCCGCGGTCGATACCAGCCGCGTTACCATGCGCATCGACCTCGACCCCGGCATCACCGAGGACGAGCGCGAGGTTCTGTGGGGCTTCAACCACAACGAGCGCGGCGACTGCTCCGGCTACCTCATCCGTTCGAGCTGGCCGCGCTTCATCTTCCGCGAGCGCCAGATCGCCCCGCGCGAGGCGCCCGAGACCTTCCACAAGGGCGACGTCCTCGTGGTGAACGACAACATGGCGCACTACCGCGGCGAGCTCCACATCGCCCGCCGCGACATGCCCAACGACGGCACGCGCAACCTTCTCGGCCGCATCCCCGCCGAGGAGCTCTTCCTGCTCGACTACATCCTGCCGGAGCACCCCTTCGCCTTCATCAAGGAGTAGCGTCACAACACACGCCATCGACGCACATACGGGCGTCGCTCAGCCATACGGCCGGGCGGCGCCCTTTTTAACGAGGTTCTGACGAGGGTGTCAGGCGCTCCTCCCAGAGCCCCGTCCATACGTTATGCGGGGCGGCAGTAATTCGTGCAGAGTGACTGCCGCCTCTACCGGCACGGGACGCCCGTTCGTATCGCCGCCACCGCGGATAGTATGGTGGCGAGGGAGGAATGAGGGAATGCAAGATACCAATTTGGTGCGCTGCGTCATGAAGCACGACGGCATTGCGCCGTCGGAGCTTGCCGCACACCTCGGCGTCAAGGAGCGTGCGATGCGTGACCGTATCCGTCACGCCAACGACTCTATGCACGACCGCGGGATCATCGTTTACGATCGCGCGCGCCAGCGCTATGTGGTCGATATCCTCGATAGCGAGGGCTTTGAGGCGTGGCTCAGCGGTTCAGCGGCGCGCGACGCGTTTGACCGCCTGCCCTCCACGCCCGAGGAGCGGGTGGCCTACCTGCTGCAGGACCTGCTCTCCCGCACCGACTGGATCACGCTCGAGGATCTGGCGAGCCTGCTCTTTGTTTCGCGCTCGACCATCTCGAGCGACTTGCGCCGCGTGGAGCAGACCCTCGACGAGTTCCATCTGCATATCGAGAAGCGCCCGCGCCACGGCATCCGCGTTGCCGGCTCCGAGATGGACCGCCGCCTGTGCCTCGCAAACATCGCCGTCGAGGCGCGCCTTGCCGATGACGAGCTCGGCGAGGCCGACTACCACGCCATGCTCGATGCCGTGGAGCATCGCGTAACCGAGGTCCTCGACCGCGAGCAGTACAAGATCAACCCGGTGTCGCACCAGAACCTCGTTGTGCACATCGCCATCGCCATCACGCGCATCCGTAAGAACTGCTATGTCCCCATGGACGCGGCAAACCTCGAGCACGTGCGCGATTCGGCGGAGTACGCGGTTGCCGACGCGGTCGCCCGCGCCATCGAGAGCGCCTTTACCGTCGACCTGCCCGAGGAGGAGGTCGCCTACATCGCCATCCACCTCGCGAGCAAGCACCTTATCGAGGGCGATGGCTCCTCGAGCGGGGAGGGGGCCAAAAACCTCGAGATCACCGACGAGGCCTGGAATCTCGCTGCCGAGATGCTCGACGTCGTTTGGCGCGCTTTCCGTTTTGACTTTCGCGATGACGCGGAGCTGCGCATGAACCTCGCGCGTCACCTCATGCCGCTCGAGGTCCGCCTAAAGTACGGCATGGTTTACGACAACCCGCTGCTCCCCGACATCAAGGCACGCTATCCGCTGCCGTTTTCCATGGCGACCGACGCGCTTGGCGTGCTCGGCGAGCGCCACGACACGGCGGTGTCGGATGCCGAGATTGGCTATGTGGCCCTCTTCTTTGCGCTGGCGCTCGAACGTCGTCACACGGGGCACGCTAAAAGGCACGTGCTGGTGGTGTGCGCCTCTGGCGCGGGCAGCGCCCGGTTGCTTGCCTACCGCTTACAGGAGGAGTTCAGCTCCGATTTCGAGCGTGTGGATACCTGCGACGCCTCCGACTTCAGCACGCGCGACCTTACCGATATCGACTACATCTTCACCACGGTGCCCCTCGAGCGCGCCGTCGAGCAGCCCGTCGTCCACATCAGCCTCTTTTTGGATGAGACGAGCCGCCGCGACGTCAAGCGCGCCCTCAAGCAGGACAGCGACGCCAACATCAAATCGTATTTCTCGCGCGACCTGTTCTTCCCGCACTGTGCGCTCACCACGCACGAGGAGATCATCGACTTCCTCTGCGAGCGCTGCTCCGCCTACGACGAGCTGCCCGAAAACTTCGAGGCACTCGTATGGCAGCGCGAGCGTGCGGCCAACACGTCGTTTGGCAACCTGGTGGCGCTTCCGCACCCCTACGAGGCCGTGAGCAGCAAGACCTTTGTGGCCGTGGCGCTCACCGATGCGCCCGTCGACTGGGGCGGTACGCCCGTTCAAGCGGTGTTCATGGTCTGCGTCGCGCGCGACGCGGGCGCGGACCTTGAGGCGTTTTATCGCGCCATGACCGGTCTTTTGACCAAACAGCAGGCAATTCAGGAACTGATCGACGACATGCGGTTCGAGGTGCTCCTGAGCGAACTGGAAGGAGAATAAATGGACGAGTTGGTACGGACGAGTTTCCAGATCATTGCCGCCGTGGGCGGTGCGCGAAGCTCCTATGTCGAGGCCGTTGCTGCGGCGAAGGCGGGCGATTTTGAGCGCGCCGACGAGCTCATGCGTGCCGGTGACGAGAGCTTCTTGGGCGGGCACGACGCCCACACCTCGCTTATCCAGCGCGAGGCCGCCGGTGACCCGGTGAACATGACCCTCATGATCACCCACGCCGAGGACCAGCTTATGGCTGCCGAGAGCTTCAAGATCGTGGCCGCCGAGCTCATCGATGTCTACCGTCGCATGGAGAAGGACGCGTAAGGGTCCAGATCGCTGCTCCCCGCGCAGGCAGGAGGTCTGCGCGGTTATATGTCCGTGCGGCCGCTTGAGGCCGCAGACAGAAAGGAAGGGACTATGGCAGACAAGAAGAAGATCTACCTGTTCTGCAGCGCCGGCATGTCCACCAGCATGCTCGCCCAGAATATGCAGCAGGTGGGTGACTCCCACAATCTGCCGGTGGAGGTCCGCGCCTTCCCCATCGGCAAGGTCGACGAGATCGCCGCGGCCGAACACCCCGCGTGCGTCCTGCTCGGCCCGCAGGTCCACCATCAGTACGAGGAGACCAAGAAGCGCATCGAGGGCACGTTCGATATCCCCGTCGGCATCCTCGACCAGCAGGCGTACGGCCTTATGGACGGCGAGGCGTCCCTCAAGTACGCCGTGAAGCTCATCAAGACGTACAAGAAGTAAAGACCGACATCCCCATCCCCGTGTTTCATACACGGAAGGAGGCATACTGTGTTTGATAAGCTAGAGAAGGTACTGATGCCCCTCGCTGAGGCCATCGGCAACAACAAGTACCTCGTGTCCATCCGCGACGGCTTCCTCATCTCCACGCCGCTGCTGATCGCCGGCTCGATCTTCCTGGTTATCGCCAACCTGCCGTTCCCCGGCTGGGCCGACTGGATCGCCAGTGTCCCGATCGCCGACGGCACCCTAGCTACCTACCTGTCCAAGCCGTCTGACGCAACGTTCACGATCATGGCCATCTTCGCGACCTTCGGCATCGCGTACAGCTACGCCAAGCAGATCAAGAGCGACTCGCTGTTCTGCGCCGCCGCGGCCCTCATGGCGTGGTTCCTCATCATGCCCTACACCGTGACCGGCACCGCCGAGGTCGGCGGCGAGGCCGTTGACGTCGCGCTCTCCGGCATCCCGCTGGGCTGGGTCGGCGCCAAGGGCATCTTCGTGGGCATCTTCAGCGCCTTCGGTGCGACCGCCATCTACACGTGGGTCAAGAACCGCGGCTGGGTCATCAAGATGCCCGCCGGCGTGCCGCCCACGGTCACCGAGTCCTTCTCGTCCCTCATCCCCATCACCGTCACGATGACGATCTTCTTCGTCATCAACGTGGTCTTCGGTCTCGCTGGCACCAACGTGTTCGACATCGTCTTCACGTTCCTGCAGACCCCGCTGCTGGGCCTCGGCGATACCCTCGGCGCCATGATCGTGGCCTACCTGTTCCTGCACGCCTTCTGGTTCTTCGGCATCAACGGCGGTTCTGTCGTCGGCGCCGTGTTCAACCCGATCCTCCAGACGCTCGCCGCCGAGAACCTCGAGTTCTTCCGCACCGGTGTCGGTGAGGGCCACATCATCTGCCAGCAGTTCCAGGACCTGTTCGCCACCTTCGGCGGCTGCGGCTCCACCCTCTCGCTGCTGATCGCCATGGTCCTGTTCTGCAAGTCCGCCCGTATCAAGCAGCTGTCCCGTCTGGCGTTCATCCCCGGCGTGTTCAACATCAACGAGCCCATCGTGTTCGGTCTGCCGATCGTTATGAACCCGGTCATCATCATCCCGTTCATCCTGGTCCCGACGCTGAACATCATCATCTCCTACTTCGCCATGGATTGGGGCATCGTGCCGATCTGCAACGGCGTCCAGGTCCCCTGGACCATGCCGCTCGGCATCTCCGGCCTGCTCGCCACTAACTGGGTGGGCGGCGTCCTCCAGATCCTGCTGTTGATCATGGGCGTGTTCATCTACCTGCCCTTCATCAAGACGATCGACAACCAGTACCTGAAGGACGAGCAGCTGGCTGCCGAACAGGCCGTCAACGAGCCCGACGAGGACGACATTGACCTCGACGACCTCTCGTTCGACGATCTGTAAGAGCTAAGCGCCGGGGATATACCCCAGCGAGCATGCGAACACATGCGCATCGCCGCCCGTGCCCCGTTGGCGATGCCGCGGGGCACGGGCGCATTTGGAATAAGGGACGGGGCCGGCACGCACTGCCGGCGCCCGCCGGGCGGCCTAAGGTTTGAGGAGGAAGCCATGTGGGGAATCATCGCGACCTGGAGAATGGCGCGCGAGGGCGTCGAAGCTGCGGGCGATATACTCGCGCAGGGCGGCTGCGCCGGTGACGCCATTGAGCGTGCAATCCGAGAGGTCGAGGATTTTCCGTACTACAAGTCGGTTGGCTACGGCGGTCTGCCCAACGAGGAGATGGAAGTCGAGCTCGACGCTGCTTTTATGAACGGCGATACGCTCGAGTTTGGCGCCGTTGGTGCGCTCAAGAACTTTGCGAACCCCGTGAGCGTTGCGCGCGCCCTTGCTACCGGCGACGCCAACAACCTGCTGGTGGGAACTGGTGCCGAGAAGTTTGCGGACAAGGCGGGCTTTGAGCGCAAGAACATGCTCACCGATCGCGCCAAGATCATGTACGCCAAGCGCGTTGCCGAGGAGGGCGGACGGATGCCCGACGCGGTGCGCACCCTCGGCGAGCCCGAGGCCGAGCAGGAGACCGCGCGCGGTGCCATGCCCTGCCGCGAGGCCGAGCCGCCGCGCGCCGGCATCGACCAGGAGGGGACCGACCCCTGCGGCCACGATACCGTGGGCATGGTCTGCCTCGATGCCGCGGGAACCATGACCGCCGCCACCTCCACGAGCGGACTCTTTATGAAGCGTCCCGGCCGCGTGGGCGACTCGTCCATCCCGGGCGCCGGCTTCTACGTGGACTCCGCCTGGGGCGGCTCCGCCTCGACGGGCCTTGGCGAGGACGTCATGAAGGGCTGCGTGGGCTACGAGATCGTTCGCCTTATGGGCGAGGGCATGCATCCGCAGCAGGCCTGCGAGAAGGCGATTTTTGCCTTTAGCAAGAAGCTTGAGGAGCGCCGGGGGCACGCGGGCGACATCTCCTTTGTTGCCATGGACGCCCAGGGCCGCTGGGGCGCCGCCTCTAACATCGAGGGTTTCTCGTTTGTGGTGGAGACCGAGACCGAGCCTGCCTGCGTCTATCTGGCGCACCCGCAGCCGGATGGAACCTGCACCCACGAGGTCGCGAGCCAGGAGTGGCAGGACGCCTACATGGCCTCGCGCATGGCCCCGGTTACCTTGGATTAGAGGTGTCTCACATGAGTCGAGATGAAGAGACTTCGATTGATGCCGAGCTCGAGGGGCGTATCCTCTCTGAGGTCGACGCCGTGTCCGATGACATGATCGAGGCGATCCGCGCCATCGTGCGCCAGAAGAGCGTCGAGGACACCCCGGCGCCCGGCGCTCCGTTTGGCACCGGCGTGCGCGCTGCCCTCGACCAGACGCTCGCCCTTTGCCGCGAGCTGGGGTTCGAGACGGTAAACGTCGACGGTTACATGGGCTACGCCCTCTGGCGCGCCGAGGCCGCAGATGACGAGGAGCCGCTTCCCGGCTATGTCTGCGCCCTCGGCCACCTCGACGTTGTGCCCGAGGGCACGACGGGCTGGAAGGTGGACCCCTACAGCGCCGACCTTACCGACGGCCGCATCACAAGCCGCGGCGTGCTTGATAACAAGGGCCCCATCTACGCGTGCCTCTACGCGCTCTGGGCGCTCAAGCGCCTGGGCCTCAAACCCCGCCGCGATGTGCGCATCATCTTTGGCTGCAACGAGGAGACGGGTTTTCGTGACCTGCGCTACTACCTCGAGCACGAGCCCGCGCCCGTTATGGGTTTCACGCCCGACTGCAAGTACCCTGTTGTCTACGCCGAACGTGGACGCATGGGCGTACGCCTGACCGGGCCGAGTCTGCGCGGAGGGCGCACCGAGGACGTGCTCGGGCGCTTCTTCTCGTTCATGAACGAGTTTGTTTTGAACGCCAAGCCCACAGGGGAGCGCTTTGGCATCGACCGCACCGACCCGGAGTTTGGTGTGACCGAGGTCCGCAACTACAAGCTCGACCTTGTTGCCGATGCACCCGCGGTGGAGTTTGCCATTAGCTACCCCGCCTCGCTCGCCGCCGACGAGATTCGTGCCAAGCTCGGCGATGTTGCTGCCGAGCAAGGGCTCGCCTTTGAGGTCACGGGCAACTACGACCCCGTGCGCTTTGAGAAAGACTGCCGCCTCGTGCGGACCCTCGTCTATACCTATGAGCACGTTACGGGATCGGACGGGTCGCCTGTGACCACCACCGGGGGCACTTATGCCAAGCTCATGCCCAACATCGTGCCCTTTGGGCCGTCGTTCCCGGGGCAGAAGGGCATCGGCCACCAGCCCAACGAATGGATGGACGTCTCCGATATCATTACCAACGCCAAAATCTACGCGCTATCGCTCTATCTGCTGTCACGTTAAGCGACCGAGGGCGCGCAGACACCGACCAACGATCCGATGGGATGGACCATGAGCTCTAAGAAGCACAAGAAGAAGCAGCACTCGACGGCAGCCTCCGCGTCTGCAGATGCGCCCGCTGCCGAGGCCCCTGCGTCGCGCGGTATTGCCTCGCGTATTGCCGGCATTGCCGCCCATGCGGGAGCACCCGCTCCTGTGGCGCGCCGCTTCTTTGCGTACCTCATCGATTGGTACGTGGGCGCTCTTTGCTCCGCGGTCCCCATCTCGCTCGTTGCGGCCAAGCTCACGGGTGACATCACCAACCAGTACCTTGTCGATTTCCCCTCGCCCTACGGGCTGATCGCCGGTGCCGGCGCGCTTCTGTGCGCGTTTCTCTACTACATAGCCATCCCGCTCCTCGTCTGGCCGGGCCAGACGCCCGGCAAGCGCCTGTGCGGTATCCGTATCGAGCTTGCCAACGGTGGCCCGGTCGATTTTCCGCACCTGGCGCTCCGCCAGATTGTGGGCGTGGTGATTCTCGAGGGTGTTATCGCCAACGCGAGCGGCATCTGGCACCAGATGGCAACCATCGTCACGGGTATCAACATCGTTCACCCGCTTATGTACGTGGGCTTTGTCATCACCGCTGTGAGCTGCGGCATGATTCTCATCCGCAAAGACCACCGCTGCCTGCACGACTTTATCGGGGGTACGCGGGTCGCTCTTGTGGAGAAAGGGGAGCCCGCCGCGTAGGCCGCTTTATTGAGGTCTGCCGCGCAGGCCCGCTTCCAACCGTTGCCAACGCCCCGCCTTGCGGGGCATAGGAAAGGAACCGTCATGAAAATCGTTATGATCTACGACCAGATTCAGTCCGGCCTCGGCGCCAAGGACGACCGCAACCTGCCCCTCGGCATCTTGAAGGAGCCGGTTGGTCCCGCGATTATGATGGAGAACCTGCTCAAGCAGGTGGACGGCAAGGTAGTGGCCACGCTGTACTGCGGCTGGGGCACCTACGGCGACAACCCCGATGAGGTCGCTCGCAAGCTCGTTGCCATGTGCCACAAGATCAACCCCGATGTGGTTATGTGCGGACCGACCTTCAACTACGTCGAGTACGCCGAGATGGCCTGCCGCGTCGCTGCGGACATTGAGGCTGCGGGCAAGATCCACGCCCTCGCTGCGGTGAGCCAGGAGAACGCCGACGTTATCGAGCGTTACCGCGACAAAATCGCCATCGTCCGCACGCCCAAGAAGGGCGGCACCGGCCTCAACGAGGCCCTCAAGAATATGTGTCTCGTTGCCAAGGGCCTTGTGGACGGCGCCGACATCACTGATCTCAAGCAGAAGGCATGCTTCTAATATGAGTGAGTCGGAGGAGAAAGGGTCAGCTGCGCGCGCCGAGGCGCATGCCCGCGCCTCTCAGCGCCGGCGCGATGCGCGCAACCGCGCCGTCATGCACGCGCGGCAGGAGCGCGAGGAGCGCCGGGCGGCTGTTATGCAGCAGCTCGAGGAGGTTGTGGCCGAGCAGGGCCAAGAGCCCCCGCTGTTTACGTTCCCCGAGGTAAAAATCGATTTCAAGGCGGAGGCCAAGCGCCTAAAGAACCTGAGGCGCTTCACGCTCATCCGCCGCGCGATGACGCTTGCCGCCGTGGTGTGCTCGGCGTTTATCCAGGCCTACGCCATGCAGGCTTTCGTCTACCCGGCAAACCTGCTCTCGAGCGGTTTCACGGGCGTGGCCATCCTCATCGAGCGCATCACGGGCTTGTTTGGCGTGCACTTCTCCACCTCGCTCGGCATGATCGCCCTCAACATCCCCGTGGCGATCCTGTGCTGGAAGAGCATCAGCCGGCGGTTCGTAATCTTCTCCATGCTGCAGGTGTTCCTCGCGAGTTTCTTCTTGCGCGTGCTTACGTTCGAGCCCATTCTCGACGACCTTATGCTGCAGGTGGTCTTTGGCGGCTTCCTCTACGGATTTGCCATCGCGGTGGCGCTGCGCGGCGGTGCGAGTACGGCGGGAACGGACTTTATCTCGCTTATGGTCTCCAACAAGACCGGGCAGTCCATCTGGGGGCTCGTCTTTGCGGGCAACTGCGTGGTGCTCTGCATCTTTGGCGCGATGTTTGGCTGGGAGGCGGCGGCCTACTCGATCATCTTCCAGTTCATCTCCACCAAGGCGATCGAGATGTTCTACCACCGCTACGACCGTGTGACCCTGCAGATCGTGACCCAGCGACCCGAGCAGATTCTGGATGCGTACAACGACATCCACAAGCACGGCTCGTCGGTTATGGAGGTCATGGGCGGGCGCAGCCGCAAGCGCTACTGGCTCATCAACACCGTGGTCTCGTCATATGAGGTGGACGACATCATGCACCTGGTGCGCGTGCAGGACGGCGGCGCGGTCGTGAACGTGTTCAGGACCGAGGACTTCTTTGGCAACTTTTACCGTGCGCCCATCGACTGAGCCTGCCGCGCGTCTATCGACAAAACCGTGCTTACCAGCTCTCCAGGCCGCTCAGGAGCTGGTAGGCACGGTTTTGGCAAAATACCCCGTCGCATAATCACCCCGTGCCAGCTCATCTCGTCGCATAATCACCCCGCCGCTTCTTGCTTGAGGCGGCGGGGTGCTTCTGTTTGTGGAGGGTACCCGGGGTTCGTTTCTTGGGCGATGCTTAGGGGTATACCTCTCACGTATGAATGGGCCGCAGCCGAACGCGAGAGGTGTCTTTCTGGTGGCGACGATGATCAGTTTTGGGACCGATGGGTGGCGCGCCCGCCTAGACGGTGACTTCACCGAGGAAAACGTGGTGCGCATCGCCGACGCGGCGGGAGCGCTTTGGGCGCAAACGACGCCTGGCGCCATCGTCTACGTGGGGTTTGACACCCGTCCCGGCGCCGAGCACTATGCGGTGTTGGCAGGGGAGGTTCTCGCTTCACACGGAATCGTCGCCAAGGTCTCGACAAAACCCTCGCCCATGCCCGCTATATCGTGGGCAGTTGCAAACGACGTGCGCTCGTGCGGCGGCCTTATGGTCACCGGCTCGCACAATCCGCCCGATTACCTTGGCATCAAGTTCTGCCTCGCGGGGGGCGCCACGCTCACACAAGACGTGACCGATGCCCTCGAGGCTGCGATCGACCCCGATGCCACGTCTGCGCGCGGACCGATTGCGCGCGAGGACTTTGTGACGCCGTATCTTGACCATCTGTGCGAAGCGGTGGATGCCGAGGCCATTGCCCGCGCCCATCTGCGCGTGGTGTACGACCCGCTGTACGGAGCGGCTCGTGGGCTTGTGCCCGATGTTTTGGGTGCCCTCGGCGTATCGGTGATTGAGATTCACGGTCACGACGATGCGGACACCGCAGATATTCACCCCGACCCTATCGAGCCTTGGATTGACGACTGCGAGCAGGCGGTTGTGGCTCACGGCGCATGCGCGGGTCTTATTAGTGATGGCGACGCGGACCGTGCGGGTGCGGTGGACGAGCACGGGCGCTATGTTGCTCCCTATAAGATCATTGCCCTTTTGGCCGAGCATCTGGTGAACCATCACGGCCTTACCGGACGCGTAGTTGTCAATCAGTCGACCTCGGTTATCGCACGGCGCGCGGCCACGGCACTTGGCTGCCGCGTGAGTGTGAAGCCCGTCGGCTTCAAATATATATATGAAGAGATGCGCAAGGGAGACGTCCTCATCGGTGGGGAAGAGGCGGGCGGCATAGGTATTCCCGCGTACTGCCCCGAGCGCGACGGCATCCTGGCGAACCTCTTGCTCTGCGAGCTGATGGCAATCGGCGGCAAGACGCTGGGCGAGCTGGTGGATGACCTGGAGCGTCGCTTTGGGGCAACGAGCTATGCGAGACGGGACCTTCGCCTCGAAAACGAGGTAATAGAGATGTTCCGCACGTTCCTGCCCGGGCTTAACCCCCAGAACGTGGCAGGCAAAACGCCAGTGCGCGTGAGCCATATGGACGGCCTGCGCCTGGAGTTTGAGGACGAGAGCTGGCTGTTGCTGCGCCCGAGTGGCACGGAGCCGGTGGTGCGCGTGTGCGCCGAGGCCCCTACGGTAGAGCTGCGCGACGCCCTTTTGGATGCGGGCAGCGAGCTTGCGCGTGGGGACCTGTGAGGGCCAAAATCGCGCTCTCTGTAGTGCAAACCGCCGGCGTGGACCGCTCACCTTCGGCGAACGGTAGGTATTAGTAGATAAG
>CAUGVQ010000008.1 GCA_959602875.1 uncultured Collinsella sp.
TGACGTTGCCGGGCACCTCGACGCTACGCGCCGCTCTTCCACGCGGCGACGCGCTCGCGCAGCCAATCCGCCCACGCGTCGATGCCCTCGCCCGTCTTGGCGCAGATGGGAATGACCTGCGCGGCGGGGTTGCGCCGGGCGATGTTCTCGCGCACGCGGTCCATGCTGAACGTATCGAATATCGGCAGCGCATCGATCTTGTTGATGAGAACCACGTCGCAGACCGAGAACATGAGCGGATACTTGAGCGGCTTGTCGTCCCCCTCTGGGACCGAGAGGATCATCGCGTTGGCAGAGGCGCCCGTATCGAACTCGGCCGGGCACACGAGGTTGCCCACGTTCTCCAAAATTGCGAGGTCAACGGGTGCAGGGTCCTCCGCACGAAGTGAATCGAGCCCTTGCTCGGTCATATACGCGTCCAAGTGGCACATGCCGCCCGTGTGAAGCTGGATGGAGCGCACGCCCGCACTCGAAATGGTACGCGCATCGACATCGGAGTCGATATCCGCCTCCATCACCGCAATCGAGAGCTCGCCCGCAAGCGCCTCGATGGTACGCAGAAGCGTTGTGGTCTTGCCCGACCCGGGGCTCGACATGAGGTTCAGCAAAAACGTGCCCTCGCGCTTGAGCCGCGCGCGGAGCTCGTCCGCTTTGCGGTCGTTGTCGGCAAACACGCTCTGCTTTACCTCGATAACGCGAAATTCAGCCATGGCACCGCCGTTCGTCGGAAAGTGTTGACGTTTCGTCAAATTCAAGATTGACATATCGTCAACTCCGGTCAAGACTGAAATCGGCGAGCCGGGTCGTTCGCACGGGGAACGGTCCCCCATCCCGCATGCCCGCGCCATCGCCTGCAACCGCGCCCCTCAGGGCATGTTCTAAGGAGGCTGCATGCTGTTCCAAGTGTATGGGGAGAACGCTCCGTTCCAGTGGCTCGGCTGGGTGTTGGTGTTTGCCGCCCTCATCCTCGCCAACGAATTCGCCCGCCGCTCCAAGCTCGGCGGCATCCTGTGCTTCCTCGCGCTCCCGGCGGCGCTCACCGTCTACTTTGCCGCTATCTACATCGGCGCGGCGGCGGGTGCCGAATGGGCGCTCACCAATCCGACCTATGTCTACATGAACAGCTGGTTCCACTACGCAAAGCTCTACGCCGCGACAGCCGGCTGCATCGGCTTCATGATCTTGAAGTACCGTTGGGGTTCGCTCGGCAAGAGCCACTGGTTCCGCGCCTATCCGTTTGTGATCGTTGCCATCAACATCCTGATCGCCGTGGTCTCGGACTTTGAGAGCGCCGTGCGCGCCTGGGGCACCACCTGGGTCTCAAGCGAGGGCGTCACCCTCATGGGCGGTTGGCATAACGTCTTCAACGGCATCGCCGGCATCCTGAACATCTTCTGCATGACCGGCTGGTGGGGTATTTACACCTCCAAGAAGCGCGACGACATGCTCTGGCCCGATATGACCTGGGTCTTCATCATCGCCTACGACCTCTGGAACTTCTGCTACACCTACAACTGCCTGCCCACCCACGCCTGGTACTGCGGTCTGGCGCTGCTGCTTGCGCCTACCGTGGCGAACTTCTTCTGGAACAAGGGCGGCTGGATTCAGAACCGCGCCAACACGCTCGCGCTCTGGTGCATGTTTGCCCAGGTGTTCCCCATGTTCCAGGACTACTCGGTCTTCTCTACCAACTCGGTGAACGACCCGACCGTAAACCTCGTGGTGTCTGTGCTCGCGCTCGCCGCCAACGTAGCCGCACTCGCCTACATCGTCTACCGCGCCAAGAAACTCGGCGTGAACCCCTACAAGCAGGAGGTCTTCCGCGGCACGCGTGACTTTGAGAAGGCAATCGCCCGCGCCGACCTCACCGTCGACTAACCGCAGTGCGCGGCGACCGAAGCACCTACCGCTAAACCCGCCGCCAATGCTTCGATTCTAAAGCACGTCAACAGATCGCCCGCACCGCTGTCCTTTCCAGCGATGCGGGCGCGTCGTTCAAAACTCAAATAACAGGAATCAGCCCCACGGGTCGCGCTCAAAGAGCGGCTCCGGATCGGGCCGGCGGTCCGAATAGGGGTCGTAGCCGTCGTCGTCCTCGTTTTCCGCCCGGATGAACGGATCGCGCGGCGCGGCTTGGGGCTTAGGTGCGGTCTTTTGGGAGCGCTGCTCCGTCGGCGCAACGTTCTGCGCGCCAGGCGTCGATGTCATATGAACCACCCCCGCTACACCGGGCGCTTGCCCATCTTTGCGTACACGTCATCGCGCGGGATCCACTCGAGGAACTTCTCCACCTGCATGTCCCAGAAGCGCCACTCGTGCCCAAAACCTGCGACCTCATCCCAGGTCACATCTGCGCCGAGCCCAATCAGATGGTCGCGGAAGTCGACGTTTGCCTGGAAGAGGAAGTCCTCGGTGCCGCAGGCGATGTAGAGGGGCGGCAACGTGCGGCCGGCGGCCGCGGCGTCGTCCGCAAGCGCGGCGAGGTCGAACTTGCGCGGGAGCTCTGCCTCAACGCCCTTGGCGCCCATGGGGTCCTCGACAAAGGTCAAGGGGTTGATGCCCACACCGCCC
The DNA here is from genome assembly GCA_959602875.1 of uncultured Collinsella sp. Classification (GTDB taxonomy): domain Bacteria; phylum Actinomycetota; class Coriobacteriia; order Coriobacteriales; family Coriobacteriaceae; genus Coprousia. The sequence goes on from CAUGVQ010000008.1 coordinate 2,572, forward strand.
GAGAACGAACCGATAGCACGATAGCGCTCGGGGTGCGTGATGCCGTGCAAGAGCGCCCCAAAGCCGCCCATGGAAAGGCCCGCGATATAGGACTCCTCCGGCTTGTCGGAAACGGGGAAGTAGTTGCAGACAAATTCGGGCAGCTCCTCGTCTACAAAGCGCATGAAGTCGTCCGGCCCTGCGTCTGTATAGGCCTTGTTCTCGGCAGACATGGTCACCACGGCGATACGCTGCTCTTCGGCGTACATCTCAACGTTGGAATAGCCCAGCCACTGCGCATGGTTGTTGCCAAAGCCGTGCAGCAGATACAGCACGGGGAACTTGGCGGGAAGCTTGTGCGTAGGCGTGATACCCCCTAGGCCGAGCGACTCCGGGCAGGTAACCGAAGGCACCACGACCGAGATATCGACCGCGCGGTTCAGCACATACGAGTAGAAGTTGCAGACCGTTCTCATGAGCGCTCCTCACATCGAGGTGGTTGACGCTCCTATTGTAGGCCGAGTGCGCGCAGAATCGTGAGGACGAGCTGAGCGGCGAGCAAGATGAGAAGGCCGCCCGCCAGCATAAGGCCAATGCACTTGAGGCCAGACGCGAGGTACGCCCCGCGCAGAGAAGCATTGATCTCGTTGACGTTTTGGACCTGCGCCCAAGCGCGTTCGCCGCACTGCGGGCAGGTAACTTTCTTGGCAAAAGAGCGATAGGTGGGCTCGTCTACCAGCGCGGCTCCCTCGCGGCGCGTGCGCATAACGCTCGCCGACTTAGAGAACCACGTATCGGCAAGTTCGCCGGCGGGCAGGTCAAACGTCGCACCGCAGGACTCGCAGGTAAGGTGTGCTGTAAGGCCGCTCGCGCGCAAAAGGGCACGGCCGCTGCGCACGAAGTGCACGGCACAGGCAACGACCCAGCCAAGAAGGGCAATGCCCATAACGATAAGAACAATGACCGACGCGCTCATGAGGCTACCTTTCTGCAAGAACAAGCGCCGGCAGCTCGTGTAGGCTGCCGAGCACCGCAGTGCACTGCGCCGTGAGCTCTGGCGTGGGCGCCGCCCACTCGGGCACGAGATAGGTGCGCATGCCAGCGGCCACAGCGGCACGGGCACCGTTGACGGAGTCCTCCACCGCCGCGCACGCCATGGGGTCGAGCGAAAGGCGCGAGGCGGCCTTGAGGTAGATATCGGGCTCGGGCTTGGCACGCTCGATCTCGTCCCCAAAGGTCATCGAGGTAAAATACGGCACCATGCCAAACCGGTCGAGGGTGGGAAGTGCCCGCTCGCGCGCCGTCGAGGTGGCAAGGCCAAGCGTCACGTTTGCCTCGGAGAGCGCTGCGAGCGCCTCCAGAGCACCGGCGCACGGCTCGAGCGCCTCGTCTTCAATCTGAAAGAACAGCTCGCGCTGGTGGGCAAAGAGCCGGTCGGTGAGCGCCGGGTCGCCAAACTCGGCGTTGATCATCGCGCGGGCGTTGGGCAGCGAACAGCCTACAAAGGCATGCCAGATGCGCTCCGGCACATCGAGGCCAAAGTCTGCCGCCGCACGGCGCCACGCGGTTTGGCTCACGCGCTCGGTATCGACGAGCGTGCCATCCATGTCGAAGATCACTGCCTCGGGTAGCGCCATGCCAATCCTTTCCTAGGTGTGCTGCGGGTGTATTGTAGCGAATCCAACCGGCACAAAACAGCCGGGCACGGCCAAATTCCGTACCCGGCTGCACTTGTTTGGCGGTCGCACCCTAGACGTCTAAGACGCCTCTCGGAATCCTTACGCCTCCGGCACCTCATAGGTCGGGGCGGGGCCGGTTGCATCCTCCACCACGTAGAATGCGCCGTCGGTGTCCACATCGACCGTGATCTCGTCGCCCTCGCGCACCTTGCCGTCGATGATGGCGCGTGCGATGACGTCGACCACCTCGGTCTGGATGAGGCGCTTCAGAGGACGCGCGCCATAGACCGGGTCGAGGCCGCCCACCGCGAGCATCTGCTTGGCGCCCGGGGTGATGACAAGCGTCATGCGCTCCTTGGCGAGACGGGCGCGCACGTCGGCGAGCTGGATGTCGACGATCTTCTCGATCTCGGCCATGCCGAGCGGATGGAAGACCACGATGTCATCGATACGGTTCAGGAACTCCGGGCGGAACGTGGCACGCATGGCCTCGTCGACCTCGCGGCGCATAGCCTCGTCATCTTTACCCGAGTGCTCGGCGATTGCGGTAGAACCAACGTTGGACGTCATGATGATAATCGTGTTCTTAAAGCTCACCTGACGACCCTGGCCATCGGTTAGACGACCATCATCGAGCACCTGCAGAAGCACGTTGAAGACGTCCGGATGCGCCTTCTCCATCTCGTCGAGCAGAATCACGCTGTACGGACGACGGCGAACCGCCTCGGTAAGCTGGCCGCCCTCCTCGTAGCCCACGTATCCCGGAGGGGCACCAATGAGACGCTGGACCGAGAACTTTTCCATGTACTCGGACATATCGATGCGCACAAGCGCACGCTCGTCGTCGAAGAGGCAGGTTGCGAGCGCCTTGGCGAGCTCGGTCTTGCCCACGCCGGTGGGGCCGAGGAAGAAGAAGCTGCCGATGGGCTTGTCCGGATCCGCCAGGCCCGCACGGCTGCGGCGCACAGCGGCGGCTACGGCCGAGACTGCCTCGTCCTGGCCGATGACGCGCTTGTGCAGCTCGCCCTCAAGGTCGCGGAGCTTCTCGAGCTCGCCCTGCATCATCTTCGACACCGGCACACCCGTCCAAGCACTGACAACCTCGGCGATCTCGTCTGAGGTGACCTGCTCGTTAAGGCCGGCGCCCTCCTGCTCGCGCTGGGAGGCAAGCTCTGCCTCGGCCGCGTGAATCTCCTGCTCGAGCTGCGGGATCTTGGCGTAACGCAGCTCCGAAGCGCGGGCGAGGTCGCCCTCGCGCGTGGCGCGCTCTTCCTCGCCGCGTGCGTCGTCGAGCGCGGCCTTGAGATCCTGTACGTGGTCGATAGCATTCTTCTGGTTGAGCCAACCCGCCTTCTGGACGTTCAGCTTCTCCTGCACCTCGGCAATCTCCTGACGCAGGTTCTCCAAGCGCTCGGCAGAGGCCTCATCGGTCTCCTTCATGAGCGCCTGCTCCTCAATCTGCATCTGCGTGAGACGGCGCTGCGTCTGGTCGATCTCAACCGGCATGGAGTCGAGCTCCATGCGCAGGCGGCTCGCAGCCTCATCAACGAGGTCGATGGCCTTGTCGGGCAAGAAGCGGTCGGCGATGTAGCGGTCCGAGAGCTCGGCCGCCGACACCAGAGCACCGTCGGTAATATGCACGCCGTGGAAGATCTCGTACTTCTCTTTCAGGCCACGCAAGATCGAGATGGTGTCCTCAACCGTGGGCTCCGAGACCATCACGGTCTGGAAGCGGCGGGCAAGGGCGGCGTCCTTCTCGATGTACTTGCGGTACTCGTCGAGCGTGGTAGCGCCGATGGCGTGCAGGTCGCCGCGGGCGAGCGCCGGCTTCAAGATGTTGCCGGCGTCCATAGACCCTTCTGTCGCGCCCGCACCCACGATGGTGTGGAGCTCGTCGATGAAGAGGATGACCTTGCCGTCCGACTTCTCGACCTCCTTAAGCACGGCCTTCAGGCGGTCCTCAAACTCGCCGCGGTACTTGGCGCCCGCTACGAGCGCGCTCATGTCGAGCTCGATGAGGTCGCGGTCGCGCAGGGTCGTGGGCACGTCGCCCGCAACGATGCGCTGGGCAATGCCCTCCACGATGGCGGTCTTGCCTACGCCCGGCTCGCCGATGAGCACAGGATTGTTTTTGGTGCGGCGCGAAAGCACCTGGATGGTGCGGCGAATCTCGTCGGTACGGCCGATCACGGGGTCGAGCTTGCCGGCGCGAGCGAGGTCGCAGATGTTGCGACCGTACTGCTCAAGAGCCTCGTACTGAGGCTTGGCGTCAGCCGACGTCACACGGTCGTCACCGCGGAGCTCCTGATAGACCTCCTCGATGCGCTCGCGCGTGACACCCGCGGCCTTAAGCACCTGGCCGGCATCGCCCTTGTCCTCGGCGAGCGCCATGAGCAGGTGCTCGGTCACCACAAAGTTGTCCTCCATCTTGGCAGCGTGCTTCTCCGCGCGCTCGAGCACGCGCACCAAATCGCGCGAAAGGCCGATCTCTCGGCCCTCGCCCGAGACCTTGGGGGCGCGCTCGACGGCGTCGGCGCAGGCGCGCGCAAGCTGCGCGGGATCGGCACCAATACGCTCGATGATGACGGAGATGTTGCGCTCGCCGCTGGTAAGCAGGGCCTGCAACAGATGGATGGGTTCGACGGCACCGGCATCGGCATCGCCGGCGATACCTATAGCCGTCTGCAGCGCCTCGCGCGAGGTCATAGCCAACTTGTCGATTCTCATGCGAATCACCTCTCTTAGGGCGGTCGCTCGGTTGGAGAGGCCAAGCGACCTTGCCGCCCTGCGGGGCAGCATTCGTTCAGTCAGCTACCTTATAGCCGCTATGCGCGAGGTTATACACAAATCTAAGTCTCTCTATATAAGATTTTCTTAGTCATTGCATTTAGCATGAGCCAATCGCCGACGTGCGTCGCCTTATCATTGGTTAATGCAGCGTTTTCTACTCAGGGGGATACTTCTGCCACCATCGCCTCAGGCTTTCGCTCCACGCCGCCCAAGCAGCCGCAAAGCCGTTTGGGTTAGTGAAGTCCAACGTCAAGCATCGAATCCCACCATCATCCACGATAAGCCCCACGCTCAAACGCTTGTTTCGCGTCCTCGTGGTCATTGAAGCGCTTAGAATAGTGATTTTAAACGCCCCCATGCCCTCCGAAGGCGACAAATCGGCAATCGCGGCATGCGTTGGAGATTCGTTTCCTGCGCAAATGCTGCCGCCATCCCCTGCTCTAGTTCGAATTCTCTCGTCAAACAGGGGGTCTTTTATTATTCTGCCTACCCTTTTGACCAGAGCGAGCATTTTAGGGTCGCGCGCGCAAAGATATTCTCCTCGAGCTCCCGGTCGCGGCGCTCAATCTCATCAGCGTTGATGCGCTCCCAGCGCGCCAGCGGCGTCTCGTGAACGTATACCATATAGAGCGCCCCGGCGATGAGCGCGAGCACACAAAGCACCACAATGCCGGCCGTCCGAACCTGTGGAAACAGTACACAGACGATTGCGAAAAACACCAAGCAAAATCCCGCGATAGCCGCTAGCGCTATCATCCACATCTGCGTACTCCGTCTCGTCATGCCAATACGCCGCACAGCCCAGCGTCTCAGCGTTGTCCCAAACCATCGGATAGGTGGGAGCGCCAAATCATTTCCGATTCCGAAAAGATGCTCCCAACGGCAAATTAATTCTACGCTACGCCCAACGCCCCGCGTCCAGCAGGCAGGCCAAAATGCGAGAGGGCTCTCGGCTAATCAACCAAAAGCCCTCGATACACATACTTTGCGCAATGGAAAGATCCTAGGGGAAGCGACCGCGTGCGGCGCCGCGCCCCCGCCCGCTACGACTCGCTGGTGATGTCAATACCGAAGAACTCCTCCGAGAGGCTTGAGAGCGTGCCATTCTCGCGCAGCGCATCAATCGCCCCGTTCATGGCCTCGCGCAGCTCCGCCGTCTCCTCACCCTTACGCAGCGGGAATGCCACGGGCGTAGGATCGGCGTTCTCGGCCGCGATCTTGAGCGGAGCGTCGGGGTGCGCCTTCATGTAGTCGTAGAACACGACCTCGTCGTTTAGCGTGGCGTCGATGCGTCCCTGCTCGAGGAGCTCAATGGTTTGGTTGAAATCGTCCACGCCGGTGTTGGTCGCGCCAAAGCTCTCGGCGAGCGTGGCGTAACTCGAGCCGAGCGTGTTGGCCGTCTGCTTGCCGTCGAGGTCCTCCATGGAGGCGATGTCGGAGTCGTCCATGGTGATGACCACGATACGGTTGTAGGCGTAGGGCTCGGTGAAGTCGTAGCGCTCCTCGCGCTCGGGCGTGACCGAGACGCCGTTTGCCATGGTGTCGAAGCGCCCCGAGTCGAGACCCGCAAGCAGGCCGTCCCACTCGCCCTCGGCAAAGACCGCCTCCACGTCGAGCTCGGAGGCGATGGCGCGGGCGACCTCAATATCAAAGCCGGTGAGCTCGTCATCTGCGTTGTGGAACGTCCACGGGCTCCAGGTGCCCTCAGTCGCAAAGGTCATCTTGCCGCTCTCCACGATCGTGTCGAGGAGGTTGCCGCTCGCCTCCGCCGAGCCCGCACCGGCGTCAGTGCCGCCGCAACCGGCAAGGCCGAGGCCCGCCAGCACCGCCAGCGACCCCGCGCCTCCAATAAAAGCCCTTCTTGAAATGCTGTGCATAGCTGCGTCCTTTCTTGACGTTCAAGCTGTTAGATGGTCGTACTTGCAAACGTTCACGCGTGGAAACGTTGTTGCTCGATTATGTTGCCGAGGCGTCGACCGTGCGCAAAAAGGCGCGCACGCGATCGTTGGCGGGACGCTCAAAGAAGTCCCGCGCCGGGGCATCAGCCACCACACGACCCGCTTCCATGAAGACCACGCGATCGGCAACGTTTCTGGCAAAGCTCATCTCGTGCGTGACCACAAGCATGGTCATGCCCTCCTCCGCCAGGCGCCGCATGACGGCGAGCACCTCGCCGGTGAGCTCGGGGTCGAGCGCGCTGGTGGGCTCGTCAAAGTAGATGATCTCGGGGTCCGTCGCCATGGCACGAGCGATGGCAACGCGCTGCTGCTGGCCACCGGAGAGCTCCGCCGGATAGGCGTCGCAGCGGTCGTCCATCCCCACGTGCTCGAGCATCTCGTGCGCACGCGCCTCGGCCTCTGCCTTGGGGATCTTTCGCGCGACCACCAAGCCCTCGGTCACGTTGCCGAGCACCGTGCGGTTGCGAAAGAGGTTGTAGCTCTGAAACACAAACCCGGTGCGCCGCCGAACCGCTGCGATCTCGCGGTGCGTAGCGTGCGCGAGGTCGTAGGTCTCGCCACCAAGCGTAAGCGTGCCGGCGTCTGCCCGCTCGAGGAAGTTTGCGCAGCGCAAAAGCGTCGTCTTGCCCGATCCGGAGGGGCCGAGCACCGCCACGACCTCGCCCTTGTTGACCGCAAGGTCGATACCGTGCAGCACCTCGGTACCGTCAAAGGACTTGTGCACGCCGGACAATCTCAACATCTCGGACATACCATCAGCCCCTTTCCATACCCTGAGCGGCAAGCTTGCGCTCGCCTACGCGCTGCAACCAGGTGAGCACCGTTGAGAAGAGGAGGTACACGAGTGCAACCTCCAGATAAAGCGGCATAGTCACCCACTCGCGCGAAACAATCTCCTGCGTGGCGCGGAACATCTCGGTCACCATGATGCCGGACGCAAGCGACGTGTCCTTCACGAGCGAGATGAGCTCATTGGAAAGCGGCGGGAAGGCGGTCCGCAGCGCCTGCGGCAACACGATGCGCCGCATGACCTGCAGGTAGCTCATGCCTACGCAGTAACCGGCCTCAACCTGGCCCGCGGGCACGCTCTCAAGCGCACCGCGCATGGTCTCGGCAGAATAGGCGCCCGTGTTGATGGAAAGCACGAGGATCGCCGTCGGCAGTGGATCGAGCGTGATGCCCAGGTCCGGCAGGCCAAAGAACACAATGTAGAGCTGGACAAAGAGCGGCGTGCCGCGCACCACCCAGATGTAAAAGCGCGCGATCTGGCGCAGCACCGGCACGCGAGCGTACTGGATGAGCGCGACGACCGTTGCGATAACGAGCGCGATGGCAAACGACACAAGTGCGAGCGGCAGCGTGACCGTTACGCCCGCGAGAAAGATCTTGGGCAGCGCATCGACCAGAAGCTCAATGGTGGCACTATCCACGGGCGCTCACCTCGCCTTCGCCAGAACAGCCGGTATCTTCTTCGGCGCACGCCACCTCGGCGTCTTTCTCCTGCGTACCGTCGGCGCACACGCGACGGGATGTGCACTCGCAACTCACGCGATGAAGCATGTGATCGATGGCGTCGATGCCGCGCTGACGGCTGTGCATCTCGTCGAGCAGACGCTGCCGCTCGCTCAAGAGCACGCGCTTTGCCTCGCGCGCGCGGCCCTCTTCGCAGGAACATTTGGCACGCTGCACGCGCTCGGCGTCGCAGGCGCAGTCGCAGAGGCACCGTTCGACATCGGAACTTAAATCGCCCATAGCTGTCTCCTTTCCAACATAGATACTACGGGCGTGCCTCATCTATGTAAAAGACCTATAAGCTATGCCTTGCCATACGTAGGAGCTATAGATTACGAAGAGCGCTTCGCCACCTCTTGAATGCGCGCGAACTGCTGCATGATCCAGTCGTAATTCTCGCGCCGGTGCGGAACCGTGCAGGCGCTGCAATCTTTGATGTCGCCCTTCTCGCCCACATAGCGCGGGTTGCCACCGCAATCGGGGCCGAGCGCATAGAGCGGGCAGAAGCAAAAGAGGCAATTGAGGTCCTCTGCGGGCATGTCGTGACACGGGTAGAACTCGCATGCCGCATGGTTGAAGAACCGGTAGTTCTGGGTCTCGGGCAACTCCATGGCTCTCTCCTCCCTACGCCGCGATGCCGCGCAGCGTGGCGATGTCCTCGGCGGGCAGCTCGAAATCATAGTCGATATCCATCTCGGGCAGCACCAGGCGCACCACACGCGACCCATGGTAGGTGGTGATGCGCGCCACCTCCACGTTGGACGCGGCCTCCGCAGCACCCGGGCCGGACGTAGCGGCGCTTGCGCCCTCGAAGATGTGGAAGATGCGCCGCCGCTGACTGTCGGCAGGACGGTCGAGGGCAATTTTCCAACGGGCGCAATCGAGCGTGTCGAGGGCAGAGGCAGCATCTGGCCCGCCGGACGCGGGGGCGACGACCGTTGAGCCGGTGGCCGCATCCTCCACCTCGAGCCGGCAGTCCGCCGTGAGAGCGCGCCCTCGGTTGAGCGCCGCCCAAAGCAGGGCAGGTGCTCCGTCGAGGTTGTCGAGGGCACCGTCGATAGCGTTCGCAATCGCTGCAGAATCGAGCCCAAACGCCGCCGCACCCGCCTGCGCGGCAGATACCGCGCCCTCGCCTACGACAGTCGCTGCCTCCCCCGCTGACGCGCCCAACTGCTCGGCAACGTCGTGCATGCTGTGCCGCGCGAGCGCAGACGCGGGTACGGCACTGTCCACAACGACGCAACCCGAGAGCGGCAGAGCGCACCCGAGCGCCATAGCGGCGGCGATACGGAAGCGCGGGAAGATAAACGGCAAAACGGACCCCTTTCTCGGTACGGTCTCATCCTACCCATGCCGCCCGATTCCAAGGGGTCCGCCCACTTAAGAATGAGGTAAGCTCGCACGGCGAGACTGCCGTGCGGCGGTGTCGCCAGGCAACGGGACCCTCGCCCAGCCTGTCCGCCGTGGGCACCTTGCCGAGCCGCACTCTGCGAGCGCCTCGCAGCATCCTATGCCCGGGGCGCCTTACGCCTGAGGGTACGCCTCGTCTGTCACCGGCTCGAGCCACTCGTTGGAGGTGTCCTCGCCCGGCACCTCAAAGGCAATGTGGCTCATCCAGCTGTCGCGCGCAGCGCCGTGCCAGTGCTTCACACCCGCAGGGATAAACACTACGGTACCCGGCGTGAGAAGCTGCGGCTCGCGGCCCCACTCCTGGTACCAACCGCGACCATCGGTCACAATAAGCATCTGACCGCCGCCTTTGCTGGCGTGGTGGATGTGCCAGCTGTTGCGGCAGCCCGGTTCAAAGGTCACGTTGCTCATGCCTAGACCGCACTCGTCAGGGCTGGTGAGCGGGTTCAGATACGACTGGCCGATAAAGTACTGCGCGTAGGCGTCGTTGGGGTTACCCTTGCCAAACATCGGCTTGAAGTCCGCAGCGGAGCCGTCGTCCGTCTCGTTGCCGTAGACGGTAAGCAGCACGCGGAAGGCGGCCCAGGCGTTGGGCCAGCCGGCGTAGAACGCCTCGTGGGTCAAGATCTCGGCCATCTCATCACGCGTGACGCCGTTGTTCTTGGCCGTGGTCATATGGTGCTCGAAGGAGCTGTCGAAAATGCCCTTGGCCACGAGCGTCACCACGGTGACGATAGAGCGCATCTTAGGCGAGAGCTTGTCCTCGCGCGCCCACACCTCGCCAAAGAGCACATCGTCGTTGAGCTCGGCAAACTTAGGGGCAACGACCCCCAGCTGATTGCGGCCTGCGGTTTGCTTGACTGCCATGTTGATCTCCATTTCTGCCGGCTTTCGAAGGCTCCGGCCCTGCCCTAGTAACCAATACCAAGCGAGACCCAGGTGCCCATATCCCGCAACGCGCTATCTCACGCTCATAAGCGAACCGAACATGCGGATTTAGCCCAAGTTCATGACGCTCATGAGCGCGGGAACGATTACAAACGACGCCAGCGTGGACACGATGGTCCCCTGCGCAGGGAGCTCGCCGTCTTGCCCATAGGTTGCTGCGATGGGACCCGCCATGGAGCCCGTAGGCATGGCGAGCATCACCACAAAGACGCCAAGGGCAAGTGCGCTCGGTACCACAGGAGCCAGCAGCGCGTACACCGCAAGCGGCACCGCAAGGAAGCGGATGAGGGTAAAGCCCCAAAGTCGCGGCCGCTTGAACACGGCACCCAGATTGGCGTCGGCAATCGAGAGGCCCACAAGCATCATGGCCAAGGGCGAGGTGATACCGCCCGCCATGCTTGCCGCTTGTATGAGGGGAGCAGGGACGGTGACTTGTGCGAAGAAAATCACCATCGCAACGAGGCTCGCCACCAAAGGCACGTTCACCATATCGCGCAGCATGCCGCGCACATCGATGGTGCGCCGGCAGCGTGTACCGTTCACGGCCGAGCCATCGCCGCGCGCCCCGCCCGAGCGCAGCACCGCCACACCCAGGCTGTAGAGAAAGACGTTCGAGATAGCAATGAAGATGCTCCCCAGAAACACGCTCGGGCCACCAAAGATTGATTCAAGCACCGCAAAACCGATGAAACCTGTGTTGGTGAGCACGCCCATCCAAAGGTAGAGGCTCCGCTCGGCACGCGGGGTGCGCAGCACAAGGTTGGCGAGCACGCCGCCCGCAAGCATCACAAAAAAGAGCGCAACCGAAAGTGCAAGCGACCAGGTGATGGCCTCTGCACCCGTGGAGGCATCGACCTTACCCACCGACGCGAGGATCGTGCACGGCAGCGTGATGTTAAAAATTAGGCCCGAGAGCTTGGGGCGGATGTCGGAAGAGAGGAACCCGCAGCGCGCCGCCACATAGCCCAGCACCGTAACGATGATGAGCGAGAACATGCTCCCCAACGTGTTTGCGATATCTGCCATCAGGTCCTCCTACACGAGCGTGATGCGCAATTGTTGACGGCCCTCGAGAGCGCACAGCACCTCAAGGTCGCCCTCAATGTGGCCAAGCGTCACCTGATCGCCGTAGCGCAGCGAGTTCTCCTCGTCTCCAACGAGTACCGAGAGCCAACCGCCCGTGGGGTTGTAGGCAATATCACCGTTGCACCAACCACGATGCACCGCGTCGGCGGCAATCGGCAGCGCGCAGGGCATGGCGGCACAAAGCGCGACACCCGTGCAACAAGCAGTGAGCGACAACGGGAGCAGCTCGGTAAAAGCGGCGGCAGACGCCGTATCCTTAAGAAGTGCCGTTGCGGAGCAGGTATCAAAATCCAACCTAATGCGATTCTGTCGCCCGCCCTCCATACACCTCACCATCCTCTCTCAGCCTTCCAAATCTGCTTGGTATTAGTTTCGCGTGGTGCAATATAAATTACTATTGCTTATGTTTTATAATGTGATATGAGGTTCACGTATGATTAGGAGGCACGATGGAGCTCCGTACCCTGCGCTACTTTCTCGCTGTTTGCCAAGAGGGCACCATGTCGCGTGCTGCCGAGGTGCTGCACGTGACCCAGCCTGCGCTCTCGCGGCAGATCGCCGCGCTCGAGCGCGAGCTGGGTACGCAGCTGCTCGAGCGACACAGCAGAAGCGTCACCCCCACCGAGCGCGGCCTCTACCTGCGTCGCCGCGCCGAGGAGATTGTGGGCCTTGCCGACCAGACTGCCTCCGACTTTGCCCGACCCGACGAGATCGTCGCCGGCGACATCCGCATCGGCGCAGGCGAGAGCCAAGGCGTACGCGTCATCGCGCAGGCGGCGCGGGCGTTTCGCGAGACGTACCCCGGCGTGCGTTTCCACCTGCATAGCGCTAACGCCATCGACCTGGTGGAGCGGCTCGAGCGCGGTGTGGACGACTTTGCCGTGCTCATGAACTACGCGAATATAGAGCGATTCGCTCACCTGCGTCTGCGCCCCACCGACGCCTGGGGCGTGATCATGCGTGAGGACGACCCCCTTGCCGCACAGGAGACCGTCGGTCCTGCCGACCTCGGCGGCGCCCCGCTCATCGTTCCCGAGCGCCTGTGGGAGGGAGACGCACCGGCAGGGGTCTTTGCCACCTGGCTCGGACCGCACGCGGAGGACCTCGAGGTGGCGGCAACGTACAACCTCAACTTCAACGCTGCGGTCTTTGTGCGCGAGGGTGCGGGTCGTATGATCGGCTACGAGGGACTCAATACCACGGGACCGGAGACCGGACTGGCGTTTCGTTTGCTCTACCCGCCTGCCGTTGCGCCCATCGACCTCGCTTGGAAGCGCGACGTTGCGCTCCCCCACGCTGCGCGCCTGTTCTTAGACGAGCTGCTGTCGCAGTAATCCGCCGTCTAAACTCGCCCCGCCATAACTGCAGTCACTTATCAGTATTGTCACTGACACTGTCACTGAGCTATACGATCAGTGTTCGATGGGAGGGGAGTGTCGTGATTGATCGCAAAGAAGTTATCTGTACCATCAATCGACTGCGCAGCCAGGGGAAAGACGATGCGTGTTGCGAGGCAAAAGCATGCACCCACCCCCTTAGCGCTGACGTCTGGGAGACCGTCAGCGCGTTTGCCAATACGAATAGCGGCATAATCCTTCTTGGTGTTGATGAACGACGTGAGTTTGAACCATGCCTCGGCTTCGATACATCGCGCATCATAGATCAGTTTGTCGAGGGAATCGGTGACGGAAGCCCATCTGGGGTGCGCCTTGCCAATCCGCCTCGTTACGAACTCATGCGACTGAAAATAGAAGACGCCGATATTCTCGCCATCGCTATAGAAGAAAACGATATCAACCGTAAACCCTGCTATCTAATTGCACGCGGCATTGCCTCGGGAACGTTCAAGCGCGTCGACGATAAGGATCTGCTGCTGTCCAAAGCCGAAATCTACGAGCTGCAAACCGCCGGTACACCTGTAGACAGCGACCGCCGCCCCGTGCCCGAGACGGACGTGTCCGACCTCGATGCCGAGCAAGTTGCCCGCTATATTGCCGCCATGTCCTCTTCCAAAGCGCTGCGCGGTATCACAGACGATGCCCGGGCCCTAGAGCGCCTGGGCATTACGGACAAGCAGGGTACGGTAAGGCTTGCCAGTCTTTTGACCTTGGGAGCCTACCCTCAGCAATACTTCCCCGCATTGGTTATCGATGTCGCGCATCATCCAGGCACGGAAAAGTCAAAACCCGATCAGCCTCGCTTTCTCGACCGCATGACGTGCGACGGCGCACTCTCAGAAACCGTCACCGATGCCGTCCGTGCGGTGCTGCGCAACCTGCGCACCATATCCTATATCGATGGCGTCGTCAGACACGATGTCCCTGAGATTCCCGAGGAGGTCCTTCGCGAGGCGATTGTCAACGCAGTCGCCCATCGCGAATACCAGGAGCTGTTCATCGGTCAATCTGTTGTGATCGAAATCTACCGCGACCGGGTAGAAATCACCAGCCCCGGAGGGCTCTGGGGCGGCAAAACCCTTGCCAATCTCGCTGATGGTACCTCTCGCTGCCGCAACAGTACACTTATGCACTTGATGGAGACATTGCCAACTCGCGATGGAGACGGCTTGCACGCCAAGCGGCAAGGGTCGGGCATCCCTTTTATGATCAATATGATGCGCGAGCGCGGCCTACCTGATCCAGAGTTTTATGCTGGCATGGATCAGTTCAAAGTCGTCTTATGGCGTCCAAGAGCTGAGGTGGCAGCAGCGGAGCACGCGTCGCACAGAAAAGAACTAGTCGTTACCAGCCGTAATGTAACGGATGGTACCCCTCAATCAAGGGGCGCAAACACCTCTCAGGGTATCCTGCCGGTAACGCTGCATTCCGGTCGCATCATCCTCGATTTCGATGGATCCCCTCACAGAAAAGAGCGCCTGCAGCAAATAATGGACTTCGTCGAGGAACGGGCGCCCGTAGGAATCCAAGAGATATCCGAGAGCCTCGATATTAACCTAGCGACCACGCGCCGCGACATTAGAGCCCTACTCAAGGCAGGATATATACAGGCAACGGCGCCCGCACAAAGCAGACGCCGCCGTTATTACCCCGCGTCAGCAGGGCATTCCCCAAGCTAACAAGCTAGTCTCCTCGACAAACCGTCTTCAGGCAAATCAGAATATGACTGACCTTCTACCGACCTTATAGAGAGCTTCCGAGCTCGTAGGCCGCCTGCGGGTAACGCGAGCTGCGCGTCATCGACGGCGTGCCACACCCGTGGCCGAGCACGCGCCTGCAATCCTGCATCTCGAGATAGCGCACGAGCGTGTTGTAGTGGGCCTCAAGCGCCTCGAACGTCCAATCGTCCGCGTTCCACGCCACAGCCAAGAGCGCTGATTTGACGTGCTTGCGCGTGAGACTCAAGTTGAACGCGCAAAAGCGATCGATGACCGTCTTGAGCTGGGCCGACATTCCGTAGTAGTAAAGCGGCGTTGCAAAGACGACCATATCGGCGGCAAGGAGCTTGGCGCGCAGGCCCTGCATGTCGTCGCGCACGACGCATGGGCCCTCATATCCGCAGGCAACGCAGCCGGTGCACGGACGGATGTGCAGCCGGTCGACGTCGACACGCTCGACCGTATGCCCCGCCACGCGCGCACCGCGCGTAAACTCTTCCACAAGAATCGCTGTGGAGCCGTTGAGGTTAGGACTTCCTTGTAAAACGACGATATTCATCTATGTCCTCTCTGCCGTACCGCCCCGCTCGCCCGTCGTTACAGCTGTTCTCGCGCCGCACGAGCCGTAACTCCGCTTGCCGAGAAATAAGCAACCATTTCTCCTACAAACGCATGCTA
Organism: uncultured Collinsella sp.; assembly: GCA_959602875.1. Classification (GTDB taxonomy): domain Bacteria; phylum Actinomycetota; class Coriobacteriia; order Coriobacteriales; family Coriobacteriaceae; genus Coprousia. Next base: position 17,727 of record CAUGVQ010000008.1, read on the forward strand.
GAGCTCAAGCAAAACTCAGACAATCGGCGATCTTCTCGCCGCAGGCCAGATAGGTGTATGTGGGCATCTCAAAGAGCACGGGGCGGAGCGCCTCGATGTCGATCTTGCCGTCCTCGGTCAGGACAGCATCGTCCGCATAAGTACCCGCGATGGAGCAGATGAAGTTCTCAAAGCGGTCTATCTCGTAGATATCCTCAACACGGCACTCCATGGATAGCTTGGCGTCGTTGATGAGCGGAGCGCCTGCCTCGCCAGCAGTCCAGGTGAAGGCATCGGCCTTGCTCTGGCGTACACCGCTTACACTGCCGCAGAAGTCCGCGCGGTCAAGCCAGCTCTCGTCCACTACGTTAACGGACAACACGCCCGCCTTCTTGATACAGCCGTTGATAAAGTGCGCGCTCGCGAGGCTCACCATGATCTTGCTATGACTTGGGATGCCCGTGTGCGCTACGAGCGTCCACGTAGGTTCGTTGCCGTTCATAGCGCCCACCACCACGACGGGCGTGGGATAGAGGGCGAGCTTGGGTCCAATGTTTTTCTTCACACGGGTCCCTTCTCGATTCAGGCAATGCGCCCAGCGGAATAGATGGAGTGAGCCCCTCAGGCCCCTATTTCTTGTTAGGATCGGTCGTGCCGGCAAGCACCTTCTCACCGGGACGCGCCACGGGCCCCACAAGCTCGTGAGCGCGGTACGGCTCCTCCAGGTAGGCAACCTCGTCGGCGGTGAGCACCACGTCGAGCGCCGCCACCGCATCATCCACGCGCTCGAGCTTGGAGCAGCCCACAATAGGCGCCTCCACGCCATGTGCCCACAACCAGGCGAGCGCCACCCGCGCCATCGGCACGCCGCGCTTCTCGGCGACCTCTGCCACGCGGGCGATGATCTGCATGTCGTTCTCACGCGCTGCGTCGTACTTGTTGCGCATGGTAGCGTCGGTAGTGGAGCGCTTAGAGTCGGAGTTCCACGTCGACCGGCACAGATGCCCCGATGCCAGAGGCGAATACGGCGTGAGCGCCATGTCAAACTGACGACACAAGGGAATCATCTCGCGCTCGTCCTCGCGGTAGAGCAGATTGTAGTGGCACTGCATGCTCGTGAACTTTGTCCACCCGTTCTGTTCGGCCACCACCTGCATGTTGTGGAGCTGATAGGCATACATCTCACTCGCTCCAAGGGCGCGCACCTTACCGGCGCGCACGAGCGCGTCAAGCGCCTCCATCGTCTCCTCGATGGGCGTTGTGTAGTCAAAGCGGTGGATGATGTAGAGATCGAGGTAGTCGGTTCCTAAACGTTTGAGCGTACCGTCGATCTCGCGCTCGATGGCCTCGCGCGAGAGGCGTCCCTCGTTGAAATAAACCTTGCTCGCGAGCACCACATCCTCGCGTGGGACACCGAGCTCGCGCAAAGCCGCACCAATGTATTCCTCGCTCGTGCCAAACGCGTAGGTATTGGCCGTATCGATGAAGTTAACACCCTGGTCGAGCGCCCGCTTGATAACCGCACGTGTCTCATCAGGCCCGATAGTCCACTGATGGAAATCGGGAGATGCCTTACCAAAGCTCATGCCTCCGAGGCAGACCTTCGACACTTTGATACCGGAATGTCCCAGCGTTGCGTACTGCATACTGAAAGCCTCTCTACCCATGCCGAACATGGCAAAACGCGTCGCACATCCGGCAACCCTTCTGTATAGCTCCACTTTGCACTAACGTGTTTATAATTACTATTGCTTATGTCTTATATTGTGATATTCGTTCTTCCTATAGTTATCTCTACAACTCCTCGAAGCGATATCGTCGATTTGGCGGATGGGCGAACACCGGCATGAACTCCGCTGCTCATCTACGAAGATCTACAACGCTTCGTGAATTATCACGTCTAACTGTTTAACATCAGTAGAAGTCGGATAGAATACGATTTGAAGTCAAATGCATGTGAGGTGTAATCATGACAGCTAGCACTATTCCTCTTGGCAATCGAGTTGACAGCAATCTTAAACGCGCGTTCGATGCAACGGCAGAGGAGCTCGGCTTGAGCTCGACCTCTGCCCTCACCGTGTTCATGAAACGATTTGTAGATGAGGGTGGTTTCCCCTTTGACGTGCGCAAGCGTATCCCCAGCGAAGAGGAATTCTCCTCTGAAATGGATGCGCGCTATCGCGCCATGCGAAGCGGCAAGGAATCCGAGCACGGTCTCATCGAGGTTTAGCCATGCCATATCTTTGGGATGACCACGCGTGGGATGATTACCAATATTGGATGACGCAAGACAAAAAGACGCTTCGCCGCATCAACGCATTGCTTAAAGACATCGCTCGAACCGGCGGGACGGAAGCCGGTATGGGAAAATCCGGGCTGCTCAGGCATTCCGCCGAGGGCTTGAGCAGCGTCCGCATAGATGCCAAGAACCGCCTTGTCTACAAGGTAGACGGAGATGTGGTCCGTGTCATATCATGCCGCGGACATTACCACGACCACTAGGGTTTGCCTCAAGCCTTGTCTCATCTTTACTGCGAGCAACCTAGCTGAAAAACCCACGAGGCAACCGCCGCACGAAGAGGCATCTCCTACTTTCTGATGAACGCTTGGTCGTGATCGGGCAGGCCCGCCTCGTCAGTGACGTAGCGCTCGGCCGTCATATGCAGGTCGTACTTGTCGCGCAGCTCGGCGACCTTCGCCATCATGGGCGAGGCATGGTGGACGTCGATCGCCTCCTGGTTCTCCCACGCGTCGATCAGAAGGATCGTCTCGGGATCGTCGAGCGGCTGGAAATAACGGTAGCGGATGTTGCCCGCCTCGGCACGAATGGCATCGGCCGTGCCGGACGACTCCATCTCCTCGGCGAACTTGCGCGCCGCACCGTTTTCGCCCGTGTAATACAGATTCACTGTGATAGCCATCATGCCCTCCTTGTCCCGACCAGCACCGCGCTGCCCGGTACAGACCTCAAACCGCAGGTCTACTGCTCTTTGGTTTTCTTATTCCCCCTCGCCCGAAGGCAAAACCCCGTCGCCGTCAAGCGGCTCGAGTTCGCGAATCACGCGCGCGCTGTCTTGAATGGTGCAGTTGCCATTGATAAAGACGTCGTGACCAATGCTTGTGTGTTTGCCGTAGAGAAAGCTCGTGGGCGATTGCACGGTCACGTTCTCACCGCAGCTACCGAGCATCTCGCGCAGAATCTCGCCGCGGCGGGTGGGTGCCTTCTCCGCATTGTAGGCGGCGAGCAGCTCTCGTGTACGGGCAAGCACCCCTTGAATCTCTGGATCCGTGTAGTCGTATTCAAGCCCTACCAACAGCTTCTCATGTTAGGTCATCACGAATCACTCCCAAAGCTAGGTTATCCTTGTCTGTAATTTACGCTACGCTACGTTACTTGTGAAGTAGTTTTCCTACTTTAATTGTCTTATTTGCACTTTTGAGATACTTTTGATACTATTCCGACCAAAGGATACGTATACACGGAGGAACTGACCATATATGGCAGAATTTGTCCGCGCGCGCAGCGACGAGCAAAAAGAGCAACGCCTGTCAGAAATCAAGCAGGTTACCCGCAATCTTTTTAGCGAGCTCTCCTATCACGAGATAACACTCGCCGCCATTGCCGAGCGCCTCGGCTGGTCGCGCGCCGCACTCTATAAGTACGTCACGTCCAAAGAGGACATCTTCTTGGAGCTCACGAGCGACGCCATGGAGGCGTACCAAAACGATCTGCTCACGGTCTATCCGGCGGGCTCCACGTTCTCCCCAGCCGTGCTCGCAGAGGTCTGGTGCGAGCAGGTAGTTGCCCACCGCGATTACTTCCGCTACGGCGATCTTCTTATGACCATCATCGAGACCAACTGCACGCTCGAGCGCCTCGCCGCCTTCAAGGCGCGCTACTACACAGGCCAAGATGCCCTCGCCGCGCGCTTTGCCGAGAACCTCGGCTGCGACCCCACCCGTATGGCGCAGATGCTCTATGCCGTGTACTGCCATGCCGTTGGCATCGCCGGCTGGTGCCAGGAGAACCCCCGCGTGGCAGAGGCCATCGAGCTTGCCGGGCTTGAGCGCCGCACGGTGGACTTCCGTTCTGAGATGCGCGATTTCATAGGGATGTGCCTCGCCCACTACACGGCCTAACTCCCACGTTCTGCGGGTAGCGCGCGGCGGCCGCGCGACGCCGCCCGCTGCCATAACAATCTATATCACCACTCGAGAGCCCCACAGCTCCCGCACCCTCTCCCCTACCGAAAGGAGCCACCATGGCCGACCACGCACCAACCGCCCGCATCCCTAACACCAACCCCGCCTCGACCGTCGTCACCAACGAGCGTGGTCAGGCCGTACCCACAGGCACCGTACCTGTTGCGGCAGGCGCCTTTGGCCCGCAAGATACAACCACCGTCACGTGGCTCGGCGGCGCCGGGCTTCTTATCAACGCCCGCGGCACCACGCTTATGATCGATCCTGTGCTCGAGGGCTTTGACATGCCCGTTGTGTTTGAGGCGCCCATCGCCCCGGCAGACGTTCCCGCCCTCGACGCGGTGCTCATCACCCACATAGACAACGACCATTTCAGCCGCCCCACCTGCCACGACATCGCAGGCGTCTGCCCGGCCTACCATGCACCCGCCTATGTGGCCGAGGTGGCGCGCGAAGAGGGGCTCCCCGGCATCGGGCACAACATCGGCGAGACGTTCACCGTGGGCAGCCTGACCTGCCGCCTCACCCCGGCGTGGCACAACTGGCAAAACGAGTCCAAAAAGTGGGCGTACCGCGTCTGGCAGCGCGAGGACTACTGCGGCTACTGGATGGACACGCCCGATGGCGCCATCTGGCTGCCGGGTGACTCCAAGCTGTTACCCGAGCATCTGGAGATGCCCGAGCCCAAAATGATCTTGCTCGACTTCTCGGACAACGAGTGGCACATCACGTTCGAAGGCGCCGTTAAACTTGCGAACACCTACCCCAACGCGCAGCTCCTCTGCATCCACTGGGGCACGGTGGACGCGCCCGACTGGCCCACTTTCAACGGTGACCCGCGCGCCCTAGCTGCCGCCGTCGTAAACCCCGAACGCGTACTGGCGCCGCTGCCCGGCGAGGCGGTGACCCTGTAATGAAAACGCTTTACCTAACACGTCATGGCGAGACCATGTTCAACCGTCAGCACCGCATCCAGGGCTGGTGCGACTCGCCCCTCACCGAGCGCGGACGCGACCAAGCGCGCGAAATGGGCGCGATCCTGCGCGAGCGCGGTGTGAGCTTTGACACGGCGGTGTGCTCGACAGCTGAGCGCACGAGCGATACGTTCGAGCTTTTGCTCGGTGCCCTCGGCCAGCCGCTTACCTACAGGCGCCTCAAGGGCCTGCGCGAGATGTTCTACGGCGATCTCGAAGCGCAACAAGACTTTCTTGCCGAGAACGACCCCGAGGCTTGCCGGACCTACTACCTGCAGTTTGGCGGTGAGTCGTCCGATACGGTACGCGACCGCATGGTGGCAACGCTCACCGATATCATGCGCGTACCTGGGCACGACTGCGTGCTCGCCGTGGGCCATGGTGGCGCCAACTTCAACTTCCTGCGCGCCGTGACCGACCCTATGCCCATCCTCAAAGCGGGCTGGGGCAATCTCACCACCTGCGTCTACACCTTTGACGAGACACGGGCCAGCGAGCTGCCCATTGGGCAGGACGCCGGCCCGTGGAGCCTGGTTGACGTTATACGTCTGCCTAAATAAGGCTGATTGCGCCGGCACGCTTATGTGTCGGCGCCCGCCTCCGCCTCTTCCTCCTCACGCGGAAGCAAGAAGTTTGCCACCACCGCTACCACAAAGGCGATGGCGATGCAGTTGCTGCCAAAAATGGACTGCACAATGGGCGGAAACGCCGCAAAGATGCCCTGTACCTGCGTAAAGCCAATACCGGCAGAGAGCGCGAGCGCCGCGATGGTGATGTTTCGCTGCGTAAAGCCCGCCTCGGCGATCATCTGGGCGCCCGAGAGCACGATGTTGCCAAACATCATGACCGTGCAGCCGCCGAGCACCGCCTCGGGAAGCGAGTTGAAAACCGCCGCGACCGCGGGCACAAAGGCCGCAAGGATAAGAATCGCACCGCCGCAGGCAATGACGCGGCGGTTGACAACGCGCGTCATGGCAACAAGACCAACGTTCTGCGCAAACGAGGTAATGGGCAGACAGCCAAAGAGGCCCGCAACCGAAGAGACGACGCCGTCCGCCGTGATGGCGCCCGACATCTCGCGGTCGGTAGGCGTACGGTCAAAGCCCACCTTGGTAAGCGCGGTGGTGTTGCCCATAACCTCGACGGAGCTCACAAGGTAGAGCAGTCCGAGCGAGATAATCGCACCAAGATCAAACTCCGGCGCAAAGGGCATGAACTGCGGGATGGAGATGGGTGCGAGCCCCGAGAACGCGCTCAGGTCAACCTTGCCGAGTGCAAGCGCTGCCACGTAGCCCACCACAAGACCGAAGAGGACCGAGAGCTGCTTTTTGGTTCCCTTGGCGAGGCACTGAAAGGCAAGGCAGCTCACGAGCGAGATGGTCGCGAGCAAAAGGTTCTGCCAGCTGCCAAAGTCCTCGGAACCCGAACCGCCGCCAAACGACTCCGCTCCCACCGAGAGGAGCGAAAAGCCAATAGAGGTCACTACCACGGCAGACACGATCGGCGGCACAAAGCGGCGCCAGTAGCGCACCGTAAGGCCAAGCGCACCCTCAATAAGGCCACCGACGATGATGGCGCCGACCGCGACGTTGTACCCTTGGGCGGCAACAATGGCAACGACCGCCGAGACGTACGTGAAGCTGATGCCCGTCACAATGGGCAGCGCGCCGCCCACGCGCCACAGGGGAAAGAGCTGAACCATCGTGCCGAGGCCCGCCATAAGCAGAGCGTTTTGGATGAGCGCTGCGGACTGCGACGCATCCATACCTGCCGCCGCGGCAACGATAAAGATGGGTGCGAGGTTTGCCACAAACATGGCAAGCACATGCTGAAGGCCATACGGGAAGCCCTGCGCAATTGAGATCTTGGCGTAGAAGTCACCGAGCGCCGCCGCCATGCTAGCAGCGCCGTCCGCACCGGTCGCCGCGCCCTTGGGGCGCTTGTCCTCGGCCGCCATTAGCGGAACTCAATCTCGCCGGTCGCGGGATCCATTGCGTCGACAATGGCGAGCGACTGCAGATCATAGCCGCGCTCGCGCAGGCTCGCGCCGCCCTCTTGGAAGCCCTTTTCGATGGCGATGCCAATGCCCTCAACAATCGCCCCGGCAGCCTCGCAGATCTCGATGAGGCCGTTCAGCGCACAGCCGTTGGCAAGGAAGTCGTCAATAAGGAGCACGTGCTCGCCGGCGTTTAAGAACTTCTTGGCCACGATCACGTGGAAGTCCTTCTGCTTGGTGAACGAGTGGATGGAGGTCGCATACTGCTCGCCATCGAGATTGATGGACTGATACTTCTTGGCAAACACCACGGGAACGTTGTTGAAGTGGTGCGCTGCCACACAGGCGATGCCAATACCCGACGCCTCGATGGTCAAGATCTTGTCAACGGGCTTGCCGGCGAACAGGCGCGCCCACTCCTCGCCCATGCGGTCGAACAGTTCAACATCGCACTGGTGGTTGAGAAACGCGTCGACTTTGAGGACGTTGCCCTCTTTAACGGTGCCAAAGCGGCGGATGTACTCCTCGAGCTCCTTCATGCAGCCTCTTCTCGTCGGCGCCCGGCACGAGCGACAGGCGCGGTGTACCTGCTGTGATTATACGCGCCCCAGCATTTGATGAAACGGCGTTTCATGCCTGTGGGCTATAGTTCACGTGTAGACATTCAGCTACACGCGCCGGCAAGGCCATGTAACACAAGGGCAGGATAACGAAAGGACCCCATGGAACTCCGCCATCTGCAGTACTTCCTTATGGTCGCCCGCGAGGGGACCATCTCCGGCGCGGCGCACGCGCTTCATCTTTCCCAACCCTCGCTCTCGCGCCAGATGCAGGACCTGGAACAGGAGCTCGGCCTCAAGCTCTTTGACCGCGGCAGCCGCCGCATCGAGCTCACCGCGGCGGGCATGCGCCTGCGCCGGCGCGCGGAGGAGATTGTCGACCTGGTGGGACGCACGGAGGCGGAGCTGCGTGTATCTGCCGAGACGCTCACGGGCGAGGTGCGCATTGGCTGCGGCGAAACGCCCGCGGTGAGGCTCGTCGCCAACGTGATGGCCGAGATGCAAGACGAGTATCCGCTGGTACGCTTTGCCCTGCACAGCGGCAACGCCGAGGACGTGCGCGAGCGGCTCGACAACGGCCTTATCGATTTCGGCATCTTTGTGGGCAAGGTCGACCTCACGCGCTACGAGAGCATCGAGCTACCCGCACGCGACCGCTGGGGCGTTATCATGCGTCGCGACGACGCTCTCTGCCGCAAGGAGTCCGTGCAGGCAAGCGACCTTGCGGGTCTTCCGCTCATCCTTTCTGCCCAAGGCGGTAACGAGTTGGCGCCGTGGTTCCACCGCGACCTCGCAGAACTCGACGTTGTTGCCACGTACAACCTGCTCTACAACGCTGCGGCACTCGCCGAGGCACGCGTGGGGTACGTAGTGTGTCTTGAGGGAATCGTCGAAACCTCACTCGCCACCGACCTTGTCTTCCGCCCGCTGGAACCTGAGGTCACCGCCGGCGTTGCCATCGCGTGGAAGCGCTATCAGGAGCTGTCGCCTGCAGCCGAGGCGTTTCGCCAGACCATAAGCAAGCTTTGGGGATAGAGACGCTTCAGACGAGAAGCGGAGTAGTGAACCCGTTTAGGTCTTTCGGGCGATAATCGAAGTAATGAACCCGGTAATGCGCGATTCGGCGCTTTTCGCGGCCTCGGATTCACTACTTCGATTATTGCAGGCTCTCTACCAGCACTTCTTCTGCTGACTTTTTCTCGGGTGCATTGTCGGGTTCATTACTTCGATTCTTGCCTGAAACGCGGCGGAGAAATTGCAAAGCACAAGGTCTGGGCGCCCGGCCCCCGGTGGCGGAGGCCCGCAACGCGGCGGCGGGTGCCCGCGCCAAAACGCACGCGCCCCGCTCCGCGCAGACGGGCGGAGCGGGGCGCTCGTAAAACCAAGGTGGCACGCCGACAAGCGGCGTGGTTCTCGGCGCGGTTCTTACTGCGCGGCGAGGTTGATGCCCATCGCCCAGCCCCAGCGGGGGGCAACGGTATCGCCGTAGTAGTTGCACCACGTATCGAGGTTGGTAGTGGCAATACGACCGATGTTCTCCATGATGCGGTTATCGCCAATGTAGATGCCCACGTGACCCCAAATGCGGCCGGCGTAGTTTTTGCTGTAGGTCGATACGGCAACGATCATGCCCACCTGCAGCTGGGCCTTGTTGGAGTACGTGCAGTAGCGCGCATACATGTCGTTAGCGTTGCCACCGATGTAGCCGTAGCCCGCACGCTGGAACACGCGCGAGACCCATGCTGCACAGTAGTTGGCGCCGGGGGACGGCGTAGCGTAGCAAGAGTCAACGATGCGGCGCTGCGCTGCGCTGGCGGCGTTGTAGTCTTGGCCGCTACCCGCCTGCGGGATGTAGCCACCACCGCTGCTGCTTCCGCCACCGCTCGACGAACCCTGCTGGGCGGCAAGCTCCGCCTGGCGGCGAGCCTCCTCGGCAGCGCGGGCCTCGGCCTCGGCCGCGGCGACAATCTCAGCGTCGCGCTGGGCCACAAGCTGCTGTACCTCGCCAGAAAGACCGCTCAGCACCTCCTGGACCTCGTCCTGCTTCGCCTGCATGCTCGCAAGCTGCTGCGTCTGCTGGTCACGCAGCTCCTCGAGGTCGGCCTTTTGGCCCTCGAGCTCGCTCTTCTTCTCCTCGAGCTCGGCCTGGATCGCGTTGATCTCCTTGATGGCCTCGCGGTCAGCCGCGTTAATCTTGTCGATGTAGTAGATGTTGGAGAGCAGCTCATCGAACGACTCGGACGAGAACAGCAACGTGAGCGCGTCGTTGCCACCGTTCTTGTAGCTCGACGCCACGCGATCGGAAAGCTCGCCTTGCTTCCCCTCGAGCTCCTCTTGCTTCTTGTCGATCTCTGCCTGCGTATCGTCAATCTGGAGCTGGACGTCCTCGATCTTATCGAGTGTCTGCTCCTGCTGGACGGTGAGCGCCTGGAACTGCGAGGCAATCTCGTTCAGTTGGGCCTGCACGGCGTCGTACTCCGCCTGCGCCTCCGCAAGGGCGTCAAGCGTCTCCTGCGTAGCCTCGGCTGCACCCGCTGCGCGCGGCAGGCCAAACAGCACCGCGGCGCCGGCAAGGCCCAGAAGGCCCTTGAGGGCGGTGCGACGAGAGACCTGGTCCTGATAGGCAATGCTTAAGAAGGCATTGGTGAGGTCGGTTTGCTTCTGCGCATCCGTGAGCGCGTCTTCTGTGCGTTGTGACATATGTGCTCCGTTAGTAATGTGTGTATATGTCGCCGAACGTAGATTTAAGGATAGCGTACTTTGCGGGCATCCGTCCGATTTACACAGACGTGTTTATGCTGCGAATTGTTCACTTCTGCAGCATAGGGTGTCATTTTGGCATCAAAGCAGACCAAGTTGCACGAAGGCGTGTCCGTTGTCGTAACCTTTGCCCCTGCGGCACCTGCGGCGTGTTGCCTGCGCTATACTCGGTGGGACCATCAGCGGAAGGAGACCGCATGTCCAGCACGCTTACCCCCGATCAGACCTGCGTCCTTGTAACCGGTGGCGCCGGGTTTATCGGCTCTCACACCGTCGTTGAGCTCCTTGGCCAAGGCTATAAGGTCGTTATTGTGGACGACCTGTCCAACTCGAGTGCCGTTGCCGTCGAGCGCATCAAGCGCATCGTGAGCGAGGCGGCGGCGCAGAACCTCACCTTCTACGAGGCAGACGTCAACGACCGCGAGGCGCTCGAGCGCATCTTTGGCGCGCACCAGATCGACCGCGTCATTCACTTTGCCGGCTACAAGGCGGTGGGCGAGAGCGTCTCGAAGCCGATTGAGTACTATAGCAACAACATCGGCAATACGCTCACGCTCGTGGACGTTATGCGCGCGCACGGCTGCAAGTCCATCATCTTCTCCAGCTCGGCCACCGTCTACGGCGACCCGGACAGCCTGCCGCTTACCGAGGAGGCGCCCAAGAAGCCCGCGACCAACCCCTACGGCTGGACAAAGTGGATGATCGAGCAGATCTTGACCGACCTCCACACCGCAGACCCGGAGTGGGACGTCGTGTTGCTGCGTTACTTCAACCCCATCGGCGCGCATCCCTCGGGCCTCATTGGCGAGGACCCCAAGGGCATCCCCAACAACCTCGTGCCCTACGTGGCGCAGACCGCCATTGGCAAGCGCGACGCCGTGCACGTCTTTGGCGGCGACTACGACACCCCCGACGGCACCGGCGTGCGCGACTACATCCACGTGGTCGACCTCGCACTTGGCCATGTGGCGGCGCTTGCTTGGATGAACGGCAAGACCGGCGTGGAGGTCTTCAACCTCGGCACCGGCACGGGCACCTCGGTGCTCGAGATCATCCGCGCGTTCAGCGCTGCCTGCGGGCACGAGATCCCCTATGTGATTGAGGCGCGCCGCCCCGGCGACGTGACCGCCAACTACGCCGACTGCGCCAAGGCGCGCGAGCTCATGGGCTGGGAGGCCAAGTACAACATCGACGACATGTGCCGCGATTCGTGGAACTGGCAGTCCAAGAACCCCGACGGTTACGCCACGCCCGAGGCCTAACGGAAGAGGGGCCCGCCATGGCAGAGAAGAACGCACGCAGCACCGCAGACGGCACACGCTTTGTTGCCTACCTGACCGAGAAGCTGCCGCTTGTGGAGCAGGCGCTTGCCGAGACCGTGGCGCGCCCCCTGACCGACCTGCCGCAGGAGCGCGACCTCACGCGCTACCTCTATGGGCCGCTCGAGCGCTTTACCGCATCCGGCGGCAAGCGCGTGCGCCCTGTGCTCGCGCTGCTCGGCGCCGAGGCCGTGGGCGGCGAGGCTGCGCGCGCCCTCTCCCCCGCCGTCGCCATCGAGCTCTTCCAGAGCGCCGCCCTCATCCACGACGACATCGCCGATGAGGGGGAGCTCCGCCGCGGCGAGCCGTGCCTGCACGTGAGCGAGGGCACCGGCATTGCTATCAACGCGGGCGACCTCGCGCTTACCCGCGTGTTTGAGATCGTGCTCGCCGACGAAGGGCTCGAGCCCGCGCGGCGCCTGCGCGTGCTCGACGAGCTCGCCCGTATGGAGCGCCATACGCTCGAGGGCCAGGCTCTCGACCTCGGCTGGGTGCGTGACGCACGCTGGGATATCTCGAGCGCGGACTACTTCTATATGGTGGACAGCAAGACCGCGTGGTATACCGCCGCAAGCCCGCTTCTCATTGGCGCCATCGCCGGTGGGGCGGACGATGCACGCGCACGCCGCCTCATTGAGGTGGGCACGCCCGCGGGCATTGTCTTCCAGGTGCAGGACGACCTCTTGAACCTTGTGGGCGACGCCGATGCCCAGGGCAAGGACTTCCGCTCCGACATCACCGAGGGCAAGCGCACCCTCGCCGTGGTGACCGCGCTCGAAAATCTCGAGGACGCGCAGCACGACGAGCTGGTGGCGCTCCTGCGCGCCAAGACGAGCGACCCGGCAGAGCTCGCACGCGCCGTGGACCTCATCGAGGCCGGCGGCGGCATCGCAACCTGCCACGACGTGGCACGCAACAACGCCGAGCGCGCCATCGAGGCCGCGCAGAAGCTTGCCGACGAGGGCGTTATCACGCACCCCGCGGCCGAGGTGCTCGAGTCGATGGTCCACTTCTTTATGGAGCGCAACAAGTAGCCTGCAAACCGGTACGCTGCACCAACCGGTGCGCTGCGGCAAGCCGACGCCTTGCAGCGAGCCCGTATGCTGCGGCAATAGTGGCCAGAGGCGCTACACCCGCTCGCGCGCCTCGAGGCGCTTATACGCTATACCGCCTGCCACGATAAGCAGACCCGCCACCACTACGGCAATCGCCGCCAGCACATAGTTGCCGTCCCCAAAGGCCGAAGCCGCAATCGCGGAGGTCACGATGGAGGGGATGCGTCCCACCGTAGCGATGGCGAGCACCGCCGCAAAGCGCATGCGCGTGAGACCGGCAAAGTACGTGAGAAAATCCTTGGGCGTCCCCGGGATGAGAAAGACAATGAACATGATGAGCTCGAGCTTGCGCGCGTCCCTTATCCATCCGTACCGCTCGAGATGGCTGCGATCAAAGAAGAGCCCCACCACGCGCCAGCCCCAAGCGCGCACTGCAACGTAGATAACGCTGGAAGCCACGGCGCTCGCGATCAGACACAGAACGGTGCCCTCGACAAACCCAAATGCGTAGCCACTCGCCAGCTCCACTGGCTCCCCTGGTAAAAACGCCAGCAATACCTGCAGGATGTTCACGCCAACGATGGCTAGGCGCGACAGCGCGGGATGCTCCGCCACATACGCGCGCACCGCATCCGCATCGGCAAGCCACGCGTAGACCGCCGGAAGATACTCCCAGCAAGCAATAAGCACACCCGCCAGCGCCACTATGCCGGCAGCAATAACCAGCGTGCGCCTGCGCCGCAGCGTATCTGCCGGACGTTCCGGCATGGAGCTCTTGATGCCCATCGTCGCCTCTTCCCCCATGTGGAATCGGCCTCCTTCCGTTTGGCGGGCAAGGGCACAGCACGCCCCTGCGCACGCCGATGCACGGCATGCGTTTTTCGGTTTAGAGTGTAGAAAGAGGTCGATAAACGGAACTTGAAGGCACGGTTAAGGTTTTGCTAACTCCACGGCAAAGGTCACGAGGACGAGAGCCCCGCCCGAAGCGTCGTTTGCGAGCTCGAGACTGCCCCCGTGCAACCGCGCGAGCACCGAAGCCACCGTGAGCCCCAGACCAAAGTGCTCCGCAGACTTCTGCTCGCTAAAGAACGACTCGCAGCCGCGCCTGAGCGCCTCGGCGCTAAATCCCGGGCCGTCATCGGCGACCTTCAGGTCGAGCACGGCGGGAAGGGTCCCTTCCGACTCGTCTAGAGCAGACGCCTTCCCAGCATCTGTCTCACACCGGCGACGCAGGCAGACAGCCAACGACACCCGGTGCCCAGCAAACCGGCACGCGTTCGACATCACGTTGCCCAGAACTTCCTCAATAAGCGATGCGTCCACGCAAAGCATGGCCGCGCCGGTGGAGCCGCACACATCGGCAAGCTCGTTGCGCACCGCCACATGGCAGGCAATGCCCGCCTCGGACGCAAGCGTGCGCGCGGTGCGACCCAAATCGCCGGCGAGCACCGAGAAAGCAACCGAGCCGCGCTCCACCTCACGGTCCTCCAGCTTGGTAATTCCCGTCATGGCTTGAGCATAGGATTCAAGACGCTCGACCTGCCCTTGCAAGGTCGCGATATGCGGCGACGGCTCTCTGTCCTCCATCATCTCGAGCGTACCCTTGAGCACCGTTACCGGCGTGCGGAGATCGTGCGCAAAGGCAGCATTTAAGCGCCTACGCTCCTCTGCCGTCTCAAACAGCGTGCGCTGGGCCTCCTCAAGAGACGCGCGCATACGTTCAAAAGCTGAGGCAAGACCTGCGAACTCCCTGCCCGCTACTGCGCCGACCGTGAAATCCAAATCCTGCGCGGCGATACGCTCCGCCGCGTGATGGAGCGTCCCCAAAGGCTCGGCAAGGCGAGTCCGGTAAAACCGTCTAAAGAGCGCCGTTGCGAGCACGCCCAACACCACAAAGGGAGCGAACCCCGCCGCAATACGCAGGGCGAGCATGAGCGCGGTCTCGGTGCTCGCCTGTGCCTGCGATACGTAATAGCCGATGTTTGAGGTAAGGATCTCATCGTCCGCCGCGCCGAGCTGCTCTATCGCAGCCCCCAACTCGCCTGTGGTCGATATCCGCTCGCGGCGCTCGCGCTCGTCGTAGCGCGCAAGCTCGTCCGCCGCGATGGGTTCGGGGTTGTAGGGATTTCCACCTGCCTCAATATAGTCTGCCTCGGTATAGTTGCCTCCCCAGTCATACAGTTTGAGACCGTCGTCGGAGGCAAGGCGCGCGAGCGTTGCGTACACAACGGGGCGTTCAGTGGAAGCGTTGATGACCTGCGGAGACCCATTATCTGTCTCCACGCTTGCGCGCCCCGTGCCCCGGCGCATCCCCACATACAACATGCGATCGCCAATTCCGCTACCCAGATCAACGGAAACCGCCGGAACGAGCTCTCCCGAGGCCGCGTCATAGATATAGGGGCCGCTATCCACCTCGGTGCGGCCCTCGTTCTCCACACGGTCCAGATAGTGATATCCCTCAAGGCACGCCACCATAAACGTCACCGAAACCGCAACGGAAAGCACCAGGCAGATTGCCGTATAGCAGGCAAACGACCGCATAAGCGGGAGATTGCGCCACCACGCAGACAACCGTTCGCGCGGCGAGCTGGGAGTGCCGCTTCCAGAAGCAGCCCCGTGGTGGCACCCACCCATGGCGCGCGCTCCGTTCCTCTTCTCGCTCATCGTGCCTCCCACTTGTACCCGACGCCCCAGACCGTTGCTATGGGATCTTGCACACATCCCGCATCGGCAAACTTGCGCCGAATGCGTCTCACGTGCTCGCGCACAATGCCGGGATCGCCCTCGGCATCCCAATCCCACACCTGCTCGTATATCTGCCGACGGTCATACACGCGCCCCGGATTCTTGGAGAGCATCGCCACGATGTCAAACTCCGTCCGCGTAAAATCGAGCGCAACGGCGCCCTCGCCCGGCCGTTCAACCAACACCACACGCCGCCCGTAATCGATGGTAATCTCCGAGAACATTCGCACGCTCTCCGTCGCGGCAGGCCGACGCGCCTCTCGGGCAAGATGGGCGCGAACACGACCGCCCAACACAGCGAGCGAGAAGGGCTTGAGCACGTAGTCGTCCGCCCCTGCGGCAAAGCCGTCGAGCTGGTCGGCGTCCTCCACGCGCGCCGTCAAAAAGATGATGGGGCAGCTCAAGTGCTCCCGAATCTTTCGGCAGAGTGCAAACCCATCCATACCCGGCATATTCACGTCAAGCAGCGCTAGGTCGATTGCCCGCTGCGGGTCGCGACCCTCGGCAAGCGCAGCGTTAATTGCCTCCAGCGCCTCACGGGCGCTCGTGGCACAAACGCACCGATATCCCTCGCCTTCAAAATAGGCGCCCAACATGCGAACAATATCCGGTTCGTCATCCACAATGAGTAGACGTGCACCTTCGCTCATGCCGGCCTCCGATCGATTGCTCCTGTCGATTGTATTCTGGCAGGCATTTGTCGAGTTTCTTCCTACGGCCGCTCTACCGTGGAATCTTTCTTGAAGCGACCCCCTATAACCGGCTCTGCCAGCATGAGCGACCCCAAATTGCTAGACTAATAGCCAGTTATGCCGTTTTTCGCTCGCATCGTGCTGCGCGAGGCGGGCGCTTCGATACGAAGAGGTTGTCCATGGAACCGATTACGCGTGGTATGCAGGGTCCTGCCGTAGAGGACGTCCAGACCCGTCTTGCCGCCCTCGGATTTACGCTCGATGCAGGTGAGGTGGCCGGGCACAGCTTTGGCCCCGCAACCGAGGAGGCAGTCCGCTCGTTCCGTGTCCAGCAAGGTCTCGCCGCCGAGGGCGCTGTCGACCTTGCTTGCTGGAGCAAGCTCGTAGACGCCTCCTATCGCCTGGGCGACCGCACCCTCTACCTCCGTCTCCCCAATTTCCACGGCGCCGACGTGCAGACGCTGCAAAACGCCCTCAACGCCCTTGGCTTCTCGTGCGGAGAGGCGGACGGCTACTTTGGCCCGCATACGGAGGCGGCCCTGCAGCAGTTCCAGGAAAATGTTGGCCTGTTTGCCGATGGTATGGCCTTCCAGGACACGTTTAGCTACATCAAGCGCCTGCATCACGTGTGGGGCGGCAAGCCCTCGGTAAGCGAATCCGAGGTCCGTACCGGCTTTGCACGCGCCGCAAGCGTGCTTGAGCGCTACCGCATCGCCGTTATTGGTGACGATCCCATCTCGCGCAACGTTGCCTCGCGCATGTGGAACATCGCCTCTGCCACAACCGAGGGCAGCGGATTCACCCTCTGCGACGACACCGCGCCCGAGGACGCCGACCTTATTCTCGAGATTGCGTCAACCGAACTACCCGAGGACGCCGAGCCGCGCGCAACCATTGACCTCTCCACCTGCGCAAACCTTTCGCAGCGCCTGCGCACCGCGTTTGCCGCCGCAGAGAAGGCGCCCGCACGCATTCGCATCGAGCTCACCGGCATGACGCGCATCGGCTCGTTCACCACCAGCGACGCGCAGGCGCTCGCCGTGCAGCTGCTCGACGGCGTTTGCGATGCGCTGAGCAATTAGGTACACTGTCTGACGCGCGCCGCATACGGTTAGCGCAGCATAGTGGGGCATCGTCCAGCGGCAGGACCCCGGTTTTTGGTGCCGGTTACGGGGGTTCGAATCCC
>CAUGVQ010000009.1 GCA_959602875.1 uncultured Collinsella sp.
AAAGCGTGAGCGCACGAGCGCACCCGCCGTCCCCCACATCCCCGATGTCGCCGCGCCCGTCGCTGCCGCCGCGGCAGGTGCCGCCGTGGGCGCCGCTGCCTCTGCAGCCGCACGCGACCCCTTTGCCCCGCTCGCCGATGCCGCCGCGCCCATCCCGGTGCCGCAGACGGTTACCCGCGCCCAGATGGAGGGCATGGGCGGTGCTGCCGCCACGGGTGGCGCACGCGTAGGTGCGAGCATCGCCAACAACATGGTCGGCTCGCGCGCGCAGGTTGCGCTCCCGCCGCTCGCCCAGCTCATCGACGTGGTCACGGGCGACGTCTACGAGGTCACCGGCCAGCAGTGCGTCATCGGGCGTGAGCGCGCCGCCACCGACGTGACGCTGCGCGACCCCAACGTGAGCCGCCGTCACGCTCAGCTCACCTACACCGGCCAGGACTGGTCGATCGAGGACCTCAACTCCACCAACGGAACCCTCGTCAACAACCGCCGCATCACCCGCTGCCCCCTGCGCGACGGCGACCTGGTGACGTTCGGTCTGTCGACCTTCGAGTTCAGGGGCTGATGACACGTGATCGATATCATCCTGTTCATCGGGCGCATCGTTCTCGTCGCGATCCTCTACATCTTCCTGTTCGCCGTCATGAAGACGGGCGTGGGGCTCGTGCGCGGCCAGCGCCGTGACTCCGCCATCTGGACTATCGACGTCGACAAGGGCCCCCGCGGCATCCGCGGCATCCATATCGACATGCTCGGTCCTGTGATCGTGGGCCGCTCACCGTCGTCTGATATCTGCATCAACGAGCCCTTTGTCTCGGCCTCCCATGCGCGCTTCTCGCTGCAGGGGCCGGCCCTCATCATCGAGGACTTGAACTCGCTCAACGGAACACTCGTCAACGGGCGCGCACTCACCGAGCCCGCCACCCTGCGCGAGGGCGACGAGGTGCAGATCGGTGACGTTGTCATGAAAGTGAATCGCCGATGACCGACGAGGTTCTCCATAGCGTCGAGCATCCGCACGACGAGGTAGACAGCGCCCCCATCGGTGCCCACAGCGCGCCGACGGTGCCCGCCGATGCCGCCGAGGTCGAGCACGAGGCGACCCAAGAGGCCCCGAGCGACACCGAGGGCGCCCCCACCTCTCCGGCAACCACGGCCGAGATCGACCTCGAGGAGGTCGAGGCACGCCTCTCGGACCCCGGCTCCACCCAGAGCTTCCAGGCGATCCCCGAGGAGCGCATCGACACCGACTCCACCTACGACGCCGGCACCACCGCAAACCTCATGTGGGGCGCCCGCTCCGACGTAGGCTGCGTGCGCACGCATAACGAGGACTCCTACCTCGTGCAGTCCCCGCTCTTCTGCGTCTCCGACGGCATGGGTGGCCACGCCGCGGGCGAGGTCGCCTCGTCCATCGCGGTCGAGACCATCGCCAAGCATGCCCCCACCGCAGCCGACCCCACGCTGCTTGCTCGCGCGGTCGAGAGTGCCAACACCGCCATCATCGAGGCGGCGGCAGAGGGCGTCGGCCGTCCCGGCATGGGCTGCACCGCTACGGTCGCCTATATCGAGGGCACGCAGCTCGCCATCGCACACGTGGGCGACTCGCGCGCCTACCTCGTGCACGAGGGGACGCTCATCCGCGTCACGCGCGACCACTCGTATGTAGAGGAGCTCGTCGACGCCGGCGAGATTACGGCCGACGAGGCCCGCGTGCACCCCAACCGCTCGGTCATCACGCGCGCGCTCGGCTCCGACCCGGCGATGTATGCGGACCATTTCCAGCTGAACATCGAGGAGGGCGACCGCCTCATCCTCTGCTCCGACGGTCTTTCGTCAATGATCACCGACGGCGAGATCGAGACCATCGCCAACCAGTCCCCCCCCGCGCAGATCTGCGTCGACAACCTCGTTGACGCGGCGCTTGCCGCCGGCGGGTCCGACAACGTCACCGTTGTCGTGGTGGACGTAGTGGACGATGGACGCGTGCGCGAGGCCATGCGTCGCCGCAAGCGCAACGTGCTTATTGCCGTCGCGGCCGTGCTCGTGGCACTCGCCATCGCGGGCTTTGCCCTCTTCAACACGGTATCCAACTCGGTGTACCTCGGCATCGACGACGGGCACGTGGCCATCTTCCGCGGTGTACCCGGGTCGTTTATGGGCATGCCCTTAAGTCACCTCGAAGACGATTCCGAGATCGAGGTCATTGACCTTCCCGAGGACACGCAGCGTCGTCTGGAGGAGGGCATCTCGCAAAAGTCCGTTGAAGACGCGCGCAACGTCCTCAACGAGTACCGTCGCCAGATCTTTGCCGAGCAGACACAGCGGGCAGAAGCGGCGCGCGCGGCAGAAGCCGGATCCGTCGAGCCCGAGGCTGGCGTGGGCGACGCAGGCGATGCCGCCGCCGAGACGCTTGCTGACACCGTAGCCCCAACCAACACAAACCAGGAAGGAGGCACCCAGTGAGCCGCCGTACCACCGAGCTTCTGCTTCTTATCGCCTCCGCGTTCCCGGTGACGCTCCTCTACGCGCTTTACGTGGCGACCACGGGCGCCGCCCTCTCCTTCACCACGCTCGCGGTACCGCTGGGACTCTTCGCCGCGTTTGCCGCCGCACACATCGCGGTGCGCGCACTCGCCCCCGGAGCGGACCCGGCGATACTGCCCATTGTCTTTGTGCTCTCGGGTGTGGGCATCACCTTCGTGACGCGCCTTGCCCCCGAGCTCGCCATGAACCAGCTCATATACCTCTTCATATCCATTGCGCTCATGGTGGCAACGCTTGCCGGGGTGAAGAACCTCGACATCGTTGCGCGCTACAAGTACACCTTTGGCATCATCGGCATCGTGCTGCTCATCCTCCCCATCTTTGTGGGCGAGTCGCGCGGTGGCTCCAAGCTCTGGATCAACTTCTTTAACCTCTTTACCATCCAGCCCGGCGAGTTTGCCAAGGTCTTCATCGTGCTCTTCCTTGCAGGCTATCTGGCCGAGAACCGCGAGCTGCTCGCCGCCTCCAACCGCACGATTCTTGGGCTCAAGGTCCCCCGTCTTCGTCTTTTGGCGCCGCTTTTTGTGGTGTGGGGCGTGTGCCTGCTCATCGTTGTTTTTGAGCGCGACCTCGGCAGCGCCCTTCTGTTCTACACGCTCTTCCTCATCATGCTCTACGTAGCAACGGGCCGCGTCTCCTACGTCATCATCGGCCTTCTGCTCCTGGTGATTGGCGGCGCGGGCGCCTACATGCTCATGGGCCACATCCGCACGCGCTTTGCTATCTGGCTCAACCCCTTTGAGGACACAAGCGGCAGCGGTTTTCAGCTCGTGCAGTCGCTCTACTCGCTTGCCGACGGCGGCCTGGTGGGCACGGGTATCGGCCGCGGCATGGCGACCAAGATTCCCGTTGTAGAGAGCGACTTTATCTTCTCGGCCATCGCCGAGGAGATGGGGCTTCTCGGCAGCTCCGCCATCCTCATCCTCTTCATGCTCTTTGCCGTGCGCGGCCTCACCACCGCGGCGCGCGCCAAGAGCGACCTCGCCGCGTTCTCGGCCACCGGTCTTACCGCGGCCATCTCGTTCCAGGCGTTTCTTATCGTGGGCGGCGTGACCCGCCTCATCCCGCTCACGGGCGTGACCCTGCCGTTCATGAGCCAAGGCGGCTCCTCGCTGTTGGCGAGCTTCATCATCGTCGGCTTCTTGCTGCGCGCAGGAGACGAGGCAACCGGCCGCGAGGTGGCCCTCACCGGCACCGGCGTCATGGAGTCGCTGCCCGGCCTCGAAGGGGCCCGCGCTCAGGCGGATAGCGGCGTCACCGGCGTCAGCAAGGCCGGCACGCGCATCTTCTCGCGCACCTCGACCGGCGCCCACGCAAGCGCCGCGCACGCCCGCCCCGGCTCGCGCATGCGCCGCCGCCTCTTTGACACGCCCGAATCCGGTGTGCTCGGCCGCGTTGCCCTCGCCAAACGCCTCACGCGCACGGTCTTTATGTTCACGGCGCTCTTTGCCGTGCTCATTGGCAACCTCACCTATATCCAGGTCCTCAAGGCGGACGAGTATCGCGACCTGCCGACCAACAACCACACCATCCAGCGCCAGGCCTACATCCATCGCGGCTCGATCATCACCTCGGACGGCACCACGCTCGCCGAGTCCATCCGCCAAGAGGACGGCACCTACGTGCGCTCCTACCCCAACGGCAACCTGGCTGCGCACACGGTGGGCTACTACTCCCAGCAGTACGGCTCCACCGGCATCGAGAACACCATGAACGACACCCTGACCGGCTCCGAGGACTACTCGAGCTGGGAGAACGCCATCCAGTCGCTCGCTGGCATCACCCAGCCGGGCAACACGGTCCAGCTCACCCTTGACTCGCGCATCCAGATGGTTGCCGAGGAGGCGCTCGAGAGCCGTGGCCTCGAGGGTGCCATCGTGGTTATGAACCCGAGTACGGGCGCGGTCCTCGCCAAGGCAAGCTCGCCTTCGTATGACAACACCAACCCCGAGGGGGCCATTACCGGCGCCGACACCAGCGCCTCGCTCTATGACCGCACGACCCAGGCGCTCTACACGCCCGGCTCCACCTTTAAGGCCGTAACCCTCTCCGCCGCGCTCGAGACGGGCACCGCCACGCTCTCGAGCCGCTACGCCTCGCCTGCCGAGATGGAAATTGGCGGCGCGCCCGTTACCAATGCCGAGGATATTGGCTACGGCACCATCACGCTCCAGCGCGCCTTTGCGGTTTCCTCCAACGTCGCTTTTGGCCAGCTCGCCAACGATATTGGCGCCGACGCCCTCGTAGCGCAGGCCAACGTCTATGGATTTGGTCAGTCGCTTGGCCAGGATTTCTCGACCACGCCCTCGATCATGCCGGAGCCGGGCGAGATGACCGAATGGGAGCTCGCTTGGGCGGGCGCCGGCCAGCCCGTCGGCCAGGGCCACGAGCCCGGCCCGCAGGTGACGTGCATGCAAAACGCCGTCATCGTCTCGGCCATCGCCAACGGCGGCATCGCCATGAACCCCTATGTCGTGGGGCAGATCTTGGCGCCCGACGGCACCGTCATCAGCACCACGCAGCCCCGCTCGCTCGGCCAGGCCGTGAGCGCCGGCACCGCCGAGCAGGTCCGCGAGGCCATGCTCGACGTGGTGGAGTCCGGCACCGGCTACGAGGCGGGCGTCCGCGGTGTCAAGGTTGCCGGCAAGACCGGTACGGGCGAGACTTCCAAGGAGAACGCCAACTCGACCTTTATTGGGTTTGCACCGTACGACTCACCCACGGTGGCGATCTCGGTCGTCATCGAGCGCTACTACGACCACGAGATCTCGGCAGCGTCCGTTGCAGGCGAGGTCCTCGCCCGGACGCTCAGCATCATGGGGGCGTAGCGCTATGGTGACCACGTATACCTTTGATTTAGAACCAGGCGTGCGCCCGTAGGGACGCACGAGCGCAGAGCAACGTAGGATGTGAGGAGCACAGATGGAACAGCAGGTCCTCGGGGGAAGGTACCTTCTCAAGGATAAGGTGGGCTCGGGCGGTATGGCGACCGTCTACCGCGCGCAGGATCAGGTTCTCGACCGCACCGTCGCGATCAAGATCATGCTGCCGCAGTACGCCGCCGACGCCACCTTTGCAGCCCGCTTTAAGCAGGAGGCGCAGGCGGCGGCCGGCCTCCAGAGCCCCTACATCGTAGGCGTCTACGACTGGGGCAAGGACGGCGACACCTATTACATTGTGATGGAGTTCCTCCGCGGCACCGACCTCAAGAGCGGCGTGCGCGCACACGGCGCCCTCGACCCCAAGAAGGTTGCCCAGATTGGCAGCCAGATCTGCGGCGCGCTCTCGGTCGCCCACAAGCACGAGATCATCCACCGCGACATCAAGCCGCAGAACATCATGGTGCTGCCCGACGGCAACATCAAGGTGATGGACTTTGGCATCGCGCGCGCCAAGAACAGCCACCTCACGCAGGACAACAACGTGCTCGGCACCGCGCACTACGTCTCCCCCGAACAGACGCGCGGCCAGGAGCTCGGCCCCACCTCCGACATCTACTCGCTCGGCGTGGTCATGTACGAGTGCGCCACCGGCCAGGTCCCCTTTGACGGCGACGACGCCATCTCCGTAGCGCTCAAGCAGGTCAACGAGCTGCCCGTGCCGCCCTCGCAGATAAACCCCGGCGTCGACGCCGACCTCGAGCGCATCATCCTGAAGTGCATGGAGAAAGATCCCGCCATGCGCTTCCAGTCCGCCGACGAGCTCCGCCAGGTGTTGAACGCCTACCTCGCCGGCCGCACGGTCGACGTGCCCGAGCCCACCCGCGTCATCCCCGCCGCTCCGGCGACCGGCGCGACCGAGACCCGCGTTATGAGCGACCAGACCCGCACCATGGTGCGTCCCGCAGCCGAGGCCCCGCGCACCGGCGCCACGTCCGCGGTCCGCGGCGGCGCGGCAGGCGGCACGGGTTCTTATGAGCCTGAGGACCGCCCCAGCAAGGGCAAGATCGCGGCCATTGTGATTGGCGTCATCGCGGCGCTCGGCGTCATTGCGGCGCTCGCCATGAGCTTCATGGGCGGCGGCGACACCGCAACCGTCCCGAGCGTGCTTGGCATGACGCTCGAACAGGCGCGCGACACCCTCGAGGAAGAGGGCTTTGAGGTAGGCGAGATTACCGACGGCTTTAGCAACGAGTACGCCGAAGGCGAGGTCATGGGCCAGACGCCTTCCGGCGGCCTGCGCGAGGCGCCGGGCACCAAGGTTGACATCACCGTGTCGCGCGGTGAGGAGCCCGTTGAGAAGGTCAAGGTTCCCAACTTGGTGGGCATGACCGCAGATGAGGCCAAGCAGGCGCTCGACGAGGCAGGCCTTGTGGGCATCCCCACCGAGGAGGCCAACGACGCCGACGAAGGCACCGTCTTTGAACAGACCCAGGAGGCGGGCACCGAGGTCGACAAGGGTACGTCCATCTCCTACAAGGTCTCGACCGGCCCTGATACGGTCGATGTTCCCGACCTCCGCGGCTACAGCGAGTCCGCCGCCAAGCAGATGCTCGACGAACTCAAGCTCTCCTACACCGTCACCTATGACTACGACGAGAGCATGAGCGCCGGCAACGTCATCAGCTACTCCCCCGGCGGCAGCGTCGAGCCGGGTAAGACTATCCAGCTTGTGGTCTCGCAGGGACCGCTGCCCACCACCGGCTCTGTCCCCAACGTGACGGGCGCCACGCAGGGAAGCGCCGAGAGCGACATCAAGGCCGCCGGCTTCAACGTGTCGGTTCAGGTTGAGTCGAGCAGCACGGTCCCCGAGGGCCACGTCATCAGCTACAGCCCGAGCGGCACGCAGGAGTACGGCACCACGATCACCATCGTGGTCTCCGGCGGCCCCGGCGCGAGCGCCGGCCAGATTGAGGAGCCCGACACCGGTGACCAGGGCACTTCCGACGGCGACACCTCCACCGGTCAGGACAAGACCACTAACTAACGTCTCGCAGAGACCTACATACCGAGGGGTCCCGCCCCCCCTGTCACACCACAAGGCCCGCCGGCATCACCGGCGGGCCTTTTGCATGCCTCCCGCGCGCGCCGTGCGTGCCCGTGCATTCAACGCAGGCCATGTGCAACCTGCACGCCCCGTGTGCAGGTTGCACACCCCGTGTGCAATTAGCACACCTCATGTGCATCTCGCACGCTCCGTGTGCATTTGGCACGGAAAAGCCCCATGAAGCGTGCCGATTGCACATGAACCGTGCTGGATGCACACAGGGCGTGCCATTTGCACATGAAGTGTTCCGGATGCACACAAAGTGCGCCAATTGCACATGAGGTGCGCAGATTGCACACGGACATGCAGAGCGCACCGGATTAGGCCAGCGTACGCCCCCTGTGGCGAGCGCGGTACTCGGCAGGCGCCACCCCGTACGCCTCGCGGAACTTACGGTAGAAAAACGTCGTGTTCTCGTAGCCCACCTCGTGCGCGATATCGTCCACCGTACGATCGGTATTGCGTAGAAGACTTGTTGCGTGCCCCAGGCGCTGCGCCTGAACCGCCTGGATGTACGTCATACCGGTATGACGCTTGAGCAGGGTCGTCACGTAGTTGGGACTGATGGCAAACCGCTCCGCAACGCCTTCTTGCGTGCAGGTGCGATAGTGCTTCTCGATGTAGCGGATGATGGGGATGACCGAGACGCTCCCCCGGTCCTCGTCGCGACGAAGATAGTCCTCCTCGTACACGCTGATGAGCTCAGCAAAGATGAGCTGTAAAAGATTGATGAGCACGCGCTCCGCATTACTGGTGGGGTCAAAGTACTCGCACATGAACTCTTGGAAGTAGCGACGAATACGCCGGCTGTTATCTGAATGGAAGCGCACATAGCGCCGATGGTCCGTCTGCTCGTTGAGGGCGTTCACAATAAAGTGCCCGAGCATGCTCTCGTGGGTAAAGCTCCCCAACAGGTTGTCGCGCAGAAACTCGCGCGACAGCACGAGACTCATCATAATATCGCTCTCGCCAAGCGAGCCAATCGAGTGGGGGCAATTGGTGTCGAGCAAAAGAACCTGATTCTCATGAAGCGTCATTGCGCGCCCGTTCACCGTCTGGGGACAGCTGCCGGCATAGACGTAGCTGATCTCAATGTGAGAATGGATGTGCTCAGGCACCGGGTTGAACCGAGAGTTGCGCCTGAGGAGAATCAGGTCCGCCATAGGTCGACGAACGCCTTGCCCCACCGTCGCATCGAGATAGCGCGGGCTGCCGTTGACTCCCTGATCCATCTGAAGCACCGAACGCCCATCGACCATCGCTCTGTCATTCGATCCAGCCCAGACATATACATCGCCCTCTCGGTAGCGCTGTTCACTCGGAGAGAGCTCGAGAAGAAGTCGATTTAGTTGGGCGATTTCCATGGCGAATCATCTCCCGCGCGGCAAACATTGCTGTTATGCGATATATCGCACTCGTCTCATACGAAATACACCCAAATGCATACGTAGTGTGGATATGGTTGGTTAAACCGTCTCGAAACCGATGTTACCACGCACGGGACCCCTTCGTAAGATAGCGATATCAAACGAGAAATAGCTGCTCGTTTACGTATTTCCAACCACTAGGAGGGGAACTCATGGCAAAGGACTACACTCAACTTGCCAAAGATGTGGTTGCTGCCGTTGGCGGCAAGGAGAACATCGTCAGCGTCACCAACTGCATGACGCGCCTGCGCTTTGTCCTTAAAGACGATTCCATCCCCAACGAGGATGAGGTCAAGGCCATCAACGGCGTCAAGGGCGTTATGAACCAGGGCGGCCAGTACCAGATCATCATCGGCACGAACGTGAGCAACGTCACGCCCAAGGTGCGCGAGGTTGCGGGCATCTCTGCCGAGGACGAAGGCACCGTCAAAATCGACAAAGTCGGCCAGGGCTCGCTCTGGGACCGTTTCTTCAAGGTCATCAGCGGCTGCATCATGCCCATGATCGGCCCCATGATCGCCGGCGGTATCATCAAGGGCATCCTTACCCTTTGCACCACCTTTGGCGTGCTTTCGAGCACGAGCGGCGCGTACCAGCTCTGGTATGCCGCGGCTGACGCCGTCCTCTACTTCATGCCCGTCATCGTGGGCTTCTCCGCAGGCAAGGTCTTTGGCTGCAACCAGTACGTGACCGCCGCCATCGGCGCCGCATTCCTCTACCCCAACCTGGTCACGGCTGTGGGCGAGGGTGTGGACTTCTTTGGCATCCCCGTTGTGGCTGCTACCTACTCCAACACGCTCTTCCCCGTGCTTCTTGCCTCGTTCCTCGCAAGCTTGGTCGAGAAGGGTGCCAAGAAGATCGTGCCCGAGATGGTGCAGCTCATGCTTGTGCCCGTCATCGTGCTTTTGGTGACCGTACCCGTCTCCTGGCTTGCCATCGGCCCCGTGATGAACATGCTCTCGAACGCCATCAGCTCTGCTGTCATGTGGCTCTTTGACGTCGCGCCCGTGCTCGCTGGCGTGGCCCTCGGCGCCTTCTGGCAGATGGTCGTCCTCCTTGGCCTCCACAGCGCCATGATCCCCATCATCATCAACAACATCACGACCCTCGGCGCCGACCCGCTGAACGCCGTACTTGGCCTCACCGTCTGGGCGCTCGCCGGCGTGAGCCTGGGCTATGCGCTCAAGATGCGCGACCCCGAGAAGCGCGCCGAGGGCATCACCGACATGACCACCTGCCTCTTTGGCGTGACCGAGCCCACCATCTATTCCATCGCGCTCCCGCAGTTCAAGTGCTTCATGGCGGCGTGGGCAGGCGGCGGTATCGCCGGTGGCATCCTCGCGGCGCTCGGTGGCAAGTGCTACTCCATGGCGGGCGACGGCTTCTTCCGCATCCCGGCCATGATTAACCCCGCAGGCATCGACATCAGCTTCTATGGCTTCATCGTCACGACGCTCATCGCCTTTGCGGTATCCGGTATCTTGGCCTACATCTTGGCTGACCCCGAGAAGTAGTCCCCTTCAGCACCGCAAGAGAAACAAACCCGCACCAAGTGCAAAAAGCCTTCCTTTCAGCCGGAGCCCGCATCTGCGAGCTCCGGCTTTTGCTCGCCGCGGACCTTTTGCAAAGAACTCACCTTTGGATGCGTCTGCGGTACTCCGCCGGCGCACACCCGTACGCTTCGTGGAACTTCTGGTAGAAAAAGGTCATGTTCTCATACCCCACCTCGTGCGCGACCTCAGTCACGGGTAAGCGCGTCGTGCGGAGAAACTGCGCCGCATGACCCAAGCGCTGCGCGTGAATCATCTGTCTAAAGTTCATACCAGTATGCTTCTTGAGCAGGACGGACACGTACTTTGGGCTGATAGAGAATCGCTCCGCCACCCGCTCCTGCGTGCAGGTGCGGTAATGCTCCTCAATATAGTGCACGATGGGGATGACGGGCACGCGGCCGCTCTCACGCTCGCGACGTGCATAATCCTTCTCGTAAACGTTGATGAGTTCGGCGAAGATGAGTCGGAAGAGCTCGCGCGAGATGAACGCCGCGTTGGTGGAGGGGTCCACGGCCTCACACATCAGCTCTTGGAAGAATAGGCGGACCCTTCGGTTGCCGCGTGACGAGAAGCGCACGTAGTGCCGATGGTCCGACTCCTCGCTGAACGCATCGGTCAGAAAACGGGAGAGCGCGTTGCCACGCGCGATGGAGCCCAGCACCTCGTCGCGCAGAAACGAGCGGTCCACCAGAAGGAAGCTCACCATGATGTCTCCCTCGCCCTGCGCGGCAATCGCATGCGGGCACCCCGTATCGAGCAGGAGCACCTCATCCTCCTGCAGGACGACTTCCTTCCCGTCAATCGTCTGAGCGCACGTGCCCGCATAGACATAGGCCATCTCGATATAGTCATGCGTGTGTAGCGGCACGGGGTTGAAGCGCGAGTTCTGACGAACGAGGATGGAGCCGCCCGCCGCGGCATAGAGCCCGGGTACGACCTCGCCGCTCAGGGGAAACGCCGCAGGAGCCTCGCCGTGCGAGAAATCGACCCCGTCCAGCGTAATACGTCCCACCGAGCCTTCGGCGCCGTCCGTCCCGAGGCTCTCTTTCCAATCCTCGGAAAGCTGTCCCGCACGATGGCGTTCCTCGTTCGGCATCAGCGAGAACAGGGTGCGGTTGAGCTCCTCAACATTCATCGCGACCTCCTTGGTACACGAGAGGGAAACGCCTGTCTATCGAAATATCCTCATGTCTTCTACGTCATCTGAGAGAGTTCCGATTTCGACATAGATATTACTCCGATTCAAGCATTTTGCCCACGCAGATGACGCCGTAAGGTAGCGGTACCGGCACGGAAAGCTGTGCAGAACCATCCGAGAGGAGACATCATGGCGTTAACAGATACGTTCCAAAACATCTTAGAGAAGACAGTGGGGCCGTTCGCGCACAAGCTAAGCGAGAACATTGCGATTCAGGGCGTGACGCAGGGTTTCATGGCAACCATGCCCGTCACACTGGGCGTTGCCTTGCTTTCCATTATCTCGGGCCTTCCGATTGAACCGCTTCAGGCGTTTCTCACCTCAAGCGGGCTGGGGGCCGTGATCACCAACGCACTCGCCGTGACGATGAACATGCAGGCGCTCTACATCGCGATAATGGTCGCGTACGCCCACGGTAATCTCCGTGGCGGCAATGGCACCGCGTCCGCCGTTCTAGCCGTAGCATCGATGCTCGTCCTCATGCCCCTGCAGACACAGGAACTTGCTCCCGGCTACTCGGTGTCCCTTATCCCCCAGAGCTATCTGGGATCCAACGGCATCTTCATTGCGCTCATCTTGGGCATCGTCTTACCGCCCATGCTGAGTTTCCTGCTCAAGCACGTCTCCATCGATCTGCCCAGCAGCGTTCCCGAGCTCGTGAATCGCTCGCTGTCCCCCACGTTCGCTTCACTCATTATCCTAACCGGCATGGTGCTCATCTCCTGGGGTCTCACCTTCACGCCGTTCGGCAACATCTACGACCTCGTGTCCCAAACTGTCGCCATGCCCATCATGGCCGTGGGCTCCTCGCCGTGGCCTACCTTGCAGTCTCTGCGTTCGCCCAGTTCATCTGGTTCTTCGGCGTCCATCCGTCGTCCATCATGTCGGCGTACGCCATGGTGTCCATGGCGGTTTCCGCGCAGAATATCGAGGCTTTCATGCAGGGAGCAGCGCTGCCCGCCCTCGCCTTCGCTGTCGTGAGCGTCGTCCAGAACGCCGATAGCCTCGCACTCGGCATCTGCGCCTTCTTCTGCAAGTCCGAGGGCTACAAGCCGCTGGGCCGCCTCGCCATCGTGCCGGCATTCTTCAACATCACCGAGCCGCTCATGTTCGGTATGCCCATCGTCTTGAACCCCACGTTCTTCATCCCCTTCGTACTTGCCAAGCCCATCATCGGCCTTATCGCAATCGGCGGCACCGCGCTCGGTCTCGCCGGGGCGTTCAACCCCACCGTCGCCATGCCCTTCGTGATGCCGCAGTTCCTCTCCACGCTGCTGCAAGGCGGTATCGGGCTCATGGCAATCGACCTCGTGTGCATCGCCGTCATGGCGCTTCTCTTCATGCCCTTCTTCCGCATGGCGGACAGGGAGGCCCTCGCCGAGGAGGCTGCCGCGAGCTCAGAAGAGTAGCGATACCGTCAGCACCCATCGCTTTGTGCACGCGCGCCCGTTAGAGATCAAAAAGACGTTATCCGCTATCTAACGGGCGCACTTTCCCGAAAAAGATGTTATACGCCATACATCGAATGAGTGGTGATTCGGTTGGTAAACTCCTACGAATTCGATATTCCGAGAATAGTCTGCGCGTCCTAAGATTTGTCTAGCGCAGCCAAATTCAACCGAAGCGCCTCCTGTCGCAACCCGAGGAAAGGACCCCCATGGCAACCAGCCATCGCGCCGTGATGGACGGCACCTACGACAACCATCTTCTCCCCTTCCTCTGGATGAAGGGCGAGGACCACGCGACCATCACCGAGTACCTGGAGAAGATCTCTGGGGCAGACATCCACGAGGTGTGCCTCGAGAGCCGCACGCACCCCGATTTTTGCGGTGACGGATGGTGGCGTGACCTGCGCTTTGTGATTGACGAGTGCAAGCGCTTGGGAATGAAGATCTGGATTCTGGACGACGCGCACTTCCCCACCGGATACGCCAACGGCAAGGTTGCCGAGCATCCGGAGCGCGCTAAGGTCGTGCTCACGCACCGCACCTTTGACGTAGCGGGCCCGGCGCGCGGGCTCTCGATCCCGCTGACCGACCCCATGGACCCCACGCAGCAGTTTGTGGGTGTGGCGGGGATCTGCGACGGCAAGCCCGTGGCCATCGACTACCGCATCGTGCCGGCGCGCGTAAAGGACGCCGCCGACACTCCGGCGGGCGAGCCCGGCGCCGGCGCGAGCGACGGTGCCGGCAAGGGCAACGCCACGGCAAGCGGCATGGCCACCATGATGGCAGCACTCGCCCAGCTCTCGCGCCAGGCGCCTGCCGACCTCGACCGCATCGTCTTTGACGTGCCCGAAGGCACGACCAAGGTCTTCATTCTTGCTACAAGCCGCCGCACCGACTACAACCCCGACTACATCAACATGGTCGACAAAGAGTCCTGCGACACGCTCATCGAAGCCATCTACGAGCCGCACTTTGCGCATGTGGGCGACGAGTTTGGCAAGACGATCCTGGGCTTCTTCTCTGATGAGCCCGGTTTTGCAAACGAGAAGAGTGGCAAAGACGAAACCGGTGGCTCCGACAGCCTCATCGGTAAGGCAACGATGCCCCTGCCGTGGTCGTTGGAGCTCGAGCGGCGCCTCCGCGAGCGCCTCGGTTGCACGGACGACGTCGCGTTCTTTGGCGCACTTGCCCAGCTCTGGAGCCGTGACGAGGCGGGTGCCCGCGCGCGCCACACCTACATGGACGTGGCGACCGAGCTCTACCGCGAGTG
This sequence comes from uncultured Collinsella sp., assembly GCA_959602875.1. Lineage (GTDB taxonomy): Bacteria > Actinomycetota > Coriobacteriia > Coriobacteriales > Coriobacteriaceae > Coprousia. Next base: position 14,430 of record CAUGVQ010000009.1, read on the forward strand.
TTTTGACGAGAACATTGGCTCATGGTGCCGCGCGCACGGCGTTATGCACATCGGCCACGTGATTGAGGACAAGGGCAGCCACGAGCGCCTGGGCTCCGGCGCCGGCCACTTCTTCCGCGCCATCGGCGGACAGGACATGGCGGGCGTGGACATCGTCATTAACCAGCTCGTGCCCGGTATGGACGACGGCTACCACGACTACGGCCGCGGCCAGTGGGACATGGCGTTTTTCAACTACATGCTCCCCAAGCTCGGCAGCTCCGCCGCGCATCTCGACCCCAAGAAGCAGGGGCGCTGCATGGCTGAGGTCTTTGGCGCCTTTGGCTGGCATGAGGGCCTGCGTGAGATGAAGTGGATTGCCGACCACTTCATGGTCCGCGGCGTGAACTACTTTGTGCCGCACGCGTTCTCGATGGACACCTTCCCCGACGGCGACTGCCCGCCGCACTTTTACGCGCACGGCAACAACCCGCAGTTCCGCCACTTCGGCCACCTCATGACCTACATGAACCGCCTGTCGACGCTGCTTTCGGACGGAACCGCGCACCCGGTTGCCGCCGTGCTCTACGACGCCGATGCCGCTTGGGCGGGCAGTGCAAGCCCCGCGCAGCGCGTCTGCCGCGAGCTTGCCCGCGCGCAGGTCGATTTTGACCTCGTGCCCGAGGAGGCTTTTGCCGACGCGGAGCGCTACGAGCTTGGCGTATGCCCCGACGGTCACGGCTTCTCGGTAAACGGCCAGCGCTACCGCGCGCTCGTCATCCCCGCGCGCGCCTTTGTGGGCGAGGCCACGCTCGCCTTCTGCCAGCGCCTTGCTGCCGCCGGCGTCGCCGTCATCGCGGTGGACGAGCTGCCGAGTCGCCTCTACAACGGCGAGGCTGCAGCTGAGGCGGGCTTTGCACCCATCGCACCCGAGGCGTGGGCCGGTGCCCAGGTTGCCGCACTTGAGGCGCTTGCCGACAGCCTGCGCGAGGCCGGGCTCGACGACGTTCGCACCGAAGCCGAGCAGCCCTGGCTGCGCGTCTACCACTACACCGGCGCCGCCACCGGGGGCGAGGCGGCCGAGGAGTACTATTTCTGCGTGAACGAGCATCCGCGCACGTCGCTTGCCACCACGCTTTCTGTGCGCGGTGCCGACGGCGCGCTCCAGGAGCTCCGCGGTATCTGTATCGACGTGCTGAACGGCGGCGAGACCGCCTTCGACGGCGCGCTTGAGCTCGCACCGTATGAGTCCTGCCTTATCGTTGCTGGCGCCAAGGCCGAGGCCACTGCACCCGCTGCTCCGGCGCACGATGCCATCGCCCTCACCGGCACCTGGCACGTCGCCCACGCCGACGCCCTCGCCTACCCGACCTTTGGCGACGAGGTTGCACTCACCGAGCTCGAGGACCTCTCGCTCAGCGCCTTCCCGGGAACGGCCGGCACCTATCGCTACCACCTCTCCTTCGAGCTCACCGAGGCGCTTGATGACGCCACGCTCGACCTCGGCGAGGTCAACGAGACCGCCGAGGCATGGCTCGACGGACGCCCGCTCGGTGTGCGCCTGGTCCCGCCCTACCGCTTCTGCGCGGGAGATCTTGCAGCCGGCACGCACGAGCTCACGGTCGAGGTCATCAACACCGTCGACCATAAGATGTGCGACTACTTCTCGATGAGCGAGCCCACGCAACCCTCTGGCCTTATCGGACCGGTGGCGCTGCGGTAACGCATCTGAGCACCGCACCCAGCCATTACACGCCCCGGCTCAGTGATGCCACATGATTCGGGGCCGTCTTCCTCACGGAGGCGGCCCCGAGCATTACTCGTCACTCGTAAACACATGACCTGCGCATTGTGACATTTTCAGCGTTATCGTTATGGCATTTTCAGTATCTTCGCTATGGCATTTTCAGCTGAGCAATCCCTAGCGCACAAAGTTGGTGTGCGCGCTGTGCACGCGACCCGGGTGCGTGTGTCCCGCCGCGGCGCCATCGGCAACGCATTGCATGAGCCATGCCATGTTGAGACCGAGCTGCTGCATGGTGGCGAGGCCCTCCTCGTCCTCACGCGCCTCCTCGGGCGTGTTGCCGTGGAGCTGGTTCCAGTAATACGAGCTCACGATAGGCATGCCCGAGATGGTGAAGTACTTGTTGAGCTGGTCAAAGGCCGATGCCGCGCCGCCACGCCGGCAGTTGACCACCGCGGCACCTACCTTGCCCGTCCAATCCACCGCACCGGTGTAGAACAGACGGTGCATGGCGCTAACCACTTGGCCGGAAGGCGCCGCATAGTGTACGGGCGAGCCAATCACCAGACCATCAGCCTCCTGCGCCTTGGGGATGAGCGTGTTCACCACGTCGTCCACCACGCAGCGGCCGAGCTTGCGGCACTGACCGCACGCCAAACAGCCTGAGATGGGCTTGGCGCCGAGCCACACGATCTCGCTCTCGCACCCGCCCTCGGCAAGGCCCTTTGCCACGTACTCAAGAGCCAGATTGGTAACACCCGATTTATGCGGGCTTCCGTTAATAAGCAGCGCTTTCAAATAAGCCTCCCCTGGCGTGCGTTGTACATCGCAACACTTATACCCCAAGGAGAAAGACGTTACCCAAGCTCATCTGACGTGACAACGAGCTCAACCGACGCGTCGGCATTAAGCGCCGAGACATCTAGCTCAATTTCCGCCGGCGCTGAAATCTCGACGCGCACACCGCGCCCTTGACGCGTCCAAGCGACGGAGACGTCTCCCTGCGGCGTGCGATAGCTGCAGGTCACCGCATCGGTCACTGCCGAGAAATAGGGCGCCAGCACAATCTTGTTGGCCGCCACGGCATCGTCCGCTACCCGGATACCGCCGAGCGCCTGCATGAACCACTGGGCGTAACTCGAGAACATGGCGTGGTTGAAACTCGACATATGCTCGACAAACTGCTCGGCAAGCGCGCCGTTGCCGCCCGCGAGCATGGCAAGAAGACTCGGCTGCTCCGCGCGGGTGAGCCATGCCTCAACCACGTCGTTATGACCGGTGCGGTTGAGCAGGTCGAAGGCGAGCATGGTACCGAAGATACCGGTGGTGAGAATGCCGCCGCGTGCCTGGAGGTCTCGCACCAAAAGCTCCGCCTGGCGCGCCGGGTCGTCGAGCCCGAGCATGCCCGCGAAGGCGCAGGCGCTCTGCGTGCCGTCGCCAAAGGAGCCGTCCGCATGCGCAAAGCGCGCGCGAATCTGACCTCGCAAACTCTCAGCCGCCCGCTCAAAGCGCTCCGCGTCGCGCCCGATGCGCCGCCCCGCCTCCGCAATGCAATCGAAGCACCACAGCTGAGCGCACCAGCCAAGAAACTCCTTATCGGGCGTGCAGGTGCCAAAGCCTGCCGACTCGTCCGTCAAAATAGAGCCATGGTCGCCGAGGCAGTGGCCAGCGAGCTCCGCAGGGTCGAACGAGAGCAGGTAGTCGCCAAACCGCATGAGGCCCGCCCACTCGCGCTCGATGAGGTCGCACCTGCCGTAGTAGCGATCGGCCTGCACGGCAAGGTAGGGATAGGCGAGCTGCCAGAGCAGCGGCCCCTCGCGATAGGCAGGTCCGTTGGAGCCAATGCCCATAAAGGGCGCCGTCTCGGGAAGGCCGCCGCGCTCGGTCTGGTCGCGCGCAAAGTCGCCGAGTGTGCGGTCGAGAAGACCTTCCTCGTTAAACAGCATGAGGTTGGAGTTCATAAGCGAGACCATGTCGCCGCCATAGCCAAAGCGCTCGCGCGAGCAGTCCTCCCATACGTCGTGCACGTTGTTGAGCTTGGTGCGCGCTGCGGCGTCCATAAGGCGGTCGAAGTCGGCGTTGCCACACGATATCGTGCCCGTGCGGGCAAGATCGGTGTGAACGTAGATTCCCTGGATGCGCGAGATAGCGCTCGCCGCGAGCCCCTTGATGAGCACGTAGCGAAACGAGTGGTAGGTAAAGGTGCCCGCGTAGGTGTTCTCACCCGCGCGGCAAATAAGGAGATCTCGCTGGATGGCGGGATCCGGCGCCCCCGGGCCGCCCGGGCACACGCCGCGCGGCGTCTCCATGCCCACAAGACCCGCCACGTTGGAGTTGACGCGAATGCGATCGTTTTCGGCGACCTCGGCGTATACCAGCTCAACGCGCGCGCCCGCCTCTGCAGTAAACGCAATGTCTACAGTGCCGGCGATCATCTCGCCAAAGTCGACGAGAACACCGTCCGCCGTGTCGACCATGCACCGCGGCGCCACGCTGCCGCAGCGCCGGATGGGCGGCACCGGCGCCGGCTCGAACACGCGCTCGCTGCCGCGACCGCGCACCACAACCGGACCCTCGTCCACGGCCTCATAAGCAAGGTCGCACACCTCGCCGAGGTACATGTTGTTGAAAAGAAGCCCGCCGCGGCTAAGCCGCCAGGTCTCATCCGTAGCAAGAATCCTCTTACCGTTTTGGACGAGCGCCGCCGCAGCGGCGGGCGTGCCGACCTCTGCCAGACGTTCGCGCAGGTTGTACTTACCAAAGAGCGTGAGCGGAGCGGGGTTGTAAAAGCCGTTGCCAAGCTCGATGGCGATGCGGTTCGTGCCCGCGCGCAGCAGCTCCCCCACCTCAAAGGTATCGGTGTAGACCAGCTTGTCAAAGCGCGTCCAGTGGCCCAAAAGCTCCACGGGGAGCGCCTGGCCGTTGATGGTGACGCGCGCCAGGCCGAGCACGGCGATGGTAAGCTCAAACGTGGCGCCTGCCACCTCATCGGCCGCGAGCTCAAACGTGGTACTCACCACCTGCGTGCGCAGCGCCTCGTTGTCGGTTGCGTAATAGCCGGCGTCATCTGCACCATACGCAAACGCAGGACCGCTGATCCAGCAGGCCGATCCGAGCATCTCCGCCACATCCACCATGGCAGACCCTTCCTACTCAAAGGGCGAGGCACCTTACCGGTAGCCCCGCCCGTCGAAGTGATTCGAACGTTTCCGACTCCCTACCGGGGCCGTACGGCTACCGCTTACTTACTTGCCGGCCTTCTTGGTGCCGAGGTAGCAGCCGTCGTCGTGATAGGTCACGAGCGTGAAAATAAAGGCAGCGACCATGAGGACCGCAAGGATCGCCGCGTAGGCGTACATGCAGTATGCGTCGTTGGTCGCCGGGTCAACGAAGCTCGGCAGGCTGAAGAAGCCCATGCCGCCGTTGATGAACTGCTTCACGCCAAAGATGCCGCAGAGCAGACCGCCGATGGCCGAAAAGACGATGTTCTGTACGTAGATGAACTTCGTGGGGATCTGGATACCGTAGAGCAGCGGCTCGCCCACGCCGCAGAACTGCGAGACCAGGCCGGGAATCGCGATGGCGCGACGGCGCGCGTCCTTGGTGCGGATAGCGACTGCGAGGCACTGGCCGAGCGCCACGAAGCCACCGATGCCGGAGCCCACGAGCGGGTCGTAGCCAAGCTGTGCCATGTTGTTGAGCGAGATCGGCATCATAGCCCAGTGCAGGCCAAACATGACGAGGGTCGAGAAGCCGCCGCCAATGATGAGGCAGCAGAGCGGGCCGCCGATGGTGGGGATCGCGTAGACAGAGCTCACGATGAAGGTGATGAGGCTCGTCAGAAGCGATGCCACGGGGCCGATGATCACGTACTGCGCCACCACCATGACCGCGAACACGATCACCGGGGTCGCGAAGTTGCGGATGAGCTCCGGCAGGCTCGCGCGCAGCACGCGCTCGAGCTTGGAGGCAAAGAACGTCGTGATGATGATGGGGAACACGCTCATGGTATAGCCCGACAGCGGATAGATGATGGGGATGCCCAAGAACGTGGAGTAGTAGCTCATCTCAAACGCGGTGCCGGCAAAGAGCGTGCCGAGCGCCTCGCCCGAGGAGGGCAGGGAGACGAGCGCCGGGTAGAGGTAGGCGGCACCGAGCACCATACCGGTGAGCTCGTTGCAATGGAAGTGCTTGGAGGCGGTGTAGCCAAGGATAATCGGCAAGAAGTAGAAGAAGCCGTCGCCCAAGCCGTACAGCAGCTGATAGAGACCGTCGGTCGTCTGAATGAGGCCTAGTGATGCGAAAAAGGCCACAAGACCCTTGAGCATACCGGCAGCAGCCATGGGCATGAGCACGGGACCCATGACGCCGGAGATGGTGCTCATGAGCGCCCCGAGCGGGCCCTTCTTCTTGCCGTCGTCGGCCGCGTCCGCCGCGTCGTCCTCGGGGACCTCGCCCAGACCCGGCACGTTGTACTCGCCAAGCAGCTCATCGTAGAGGTCATCGACCTTGGCGCCCACGACGACCTGATACTGACCGCCCGCCTGCATGACCTGGATGACGCCGTCGAGCCCCTCGAGGACCTCCTTGTTGGCCTTGCCCTCGTCCTTCAGACGGAAGCGCAGGCGCGTGATGCAATGCGTCAGGCTCTCGATGTTCGCGAGCCCGCCCACATTGGTGAGAATCTCACCGGCGAGCTCATGGTACTTACCAGCCATGATCTTTCCCCTTCTCTCGCACTCTATCCAGTCTTGCGCCCCGTGCGAAAGAGACGCTAAATAACCGATTAGCTGTGCTTATCTGTTATTTGCCATTACTATATATTTGCTGTTTGAACTCATACAATGTCATTTCTATACTTAGTAACTGTTATTATTTTGTTTGTCTAAAAAATGACAGTCACATCCAAAAGGAGGTTAGTCTCCATGAGGCCAGAAGAGCTTGACCGTGCGCTGGACCGCGTCGTTCTCCATGCGGAGCGCCACACGTTCGACGAAATCGTTGACCATTTCAATGCGAAGTATCAGCTAATCCCCTACCACGATCGCAAGGTCTATCTGTTCACGAACGAACGCAGCTTTGGCAGCATGAAGCACATCGTTTCGTTTCACGTAGGGCCCTCGGGCGCTACCCCCGAACACATCTACCAGTACGTTCTTCTTACGTATTGCTACCGCGGTACGTTTCCCATGACGATCGACGACAAAGCAGTGACCTTGCGCGAAGGAGACTGTCTCATCGCCGACCGTCACTGCCCACACGCCGTGGCAGATCTCCCAGAAGGAGTTCTTGCCGTCAACGTGATTCTCAACGATCGGTTCTTTGAGAAGCGCATGCTCGCCGACCTCAACCGTGTTGGCTCGAGCTTTGGTCTCTCGCTCGTCACGCGCGGCGCGGACCATACGGGCTGGCGCGTGTACCATGCCGCCGATGCGCTCAGCCGCTCCTGTATTGACCTTCTGCTCTGCGAGCATCTCGACGAGCGCACAGGTTCCTCAGACATCATCGACGACCTTTGCGCCGCGCTCATCACGCACCTCATTAGGTCCAACGAGTCCGGCGTTACCTCTCCAGAGAGCATTGAAAAGGAGTTTGCGCTTGTGGGGCGCGTGCACGAATACGTTGCACAAAACTACCGCGAGGGGCGCCTCTCTGCACTTGCCGAGGAGCTCGGCTACGATGCCTCCTACCTGAGCGCTTATATCAAGCGCTCCACGGCGCGCACGTTCAAGCAGCTCGTCAACGAGGAGCGCATGCGCCACGCCGCCCTCATGTTGCGTGGCTCCACGGAGCCCGTATATAAAATCGCCCAAGATGTGGGCATCTCCAACCTCACGCAGTTCTACCGGCGCTTCAGCGAGTACACCGGCATGACTCCGCAAGCGTATCGGGACTCGCCGCTTCGCTAGGTGTAGCGGGGCAATCTCTCAACGCAAAACGTGAGCGCCCCGCAAAAGGACGCTCGCGCAATAACGTGTGAGGCTATGCGGCACCTGAGTTAGTCGAGGAACGCCTCGTTCAGCTGGACGCCAAAGTCGCGGGCGATGGCGCGCAGGCTGTCGTCCTCGATGGTCTGCAGGATGGACTGACCGGTGGAGAGCACCTTCACGTAGATCTCGGCCGACTTCTCAATGGTGTGCGCGAGGCCGAAGGTCGTGTCGAAATCCGGACCGGATGAAAAAAGACCGTGCTGCGACCATACGGCAGCCTGGTAGGCCTCCATAAGGACGCTCGTGGCCTTGGCGATCTCGACGCCGCCGGGGACCATCCACGGCACCACGCCCACGCCCTCGGGAAAGACAACCGGGCACTCCGTGGCGCTCTGCCACAGCGAACGGGTGAAGTCGCGGTCCGTAAGCGGCAGCACGTAGGTGAGCGCAATCACGTTGGTGGCGTGGCAGTGGTAGATCACGCGGTTGGCGCCGTCCGTGACGCGCTTGCGCACACTGTGGTTCATGAAGTGCGTGGGGAACTCGCTCGTGGGCACCGCGCCGTCCTCGAGACCCCAGACGATGCGCCAAGCGCTACCGGCCTCGTTGATCTCCACGATGCCGATGTTCTTCTCGGGCGCGATCGTGACGTTGCGGAAGTACTTGCCCGAACCGGTGGTGATGAAGTACTCGCCCGCCAGGTTCTCGCAGGCGACACCCATCTCATGCCACTCGCGCGGCTCCGGCGCAAAAGCGGGGCGCGCAGCCTCCACGTCCTTTTCGGTCATGCGGTAGGTGAGGTTGCCGCCGTTGCGCTCGTGCCAGCCCTGCAGCCAGCCGTCATCGCACATGCGGATAAAGCCCTCAAGCGCAGGCGTCTTCAAAATGTCGGTCATGGTCATATCCCTTCTCTTTAGGTTTCCTAGTTTCCAGGCTCCTCTTGTTACACGTGACGTTAGTGGAGATTGCGCCAGTAATTCAGCGTCCCGCACGGTGGGCGGGGTCGCCGCAGGGCGCCTCCGCAGCCGCAAAGCGGCGAGGACAGCGCCCGAAGGCCACCCCGATCCGCCGCCGCCAGCGCACGAACCTAGCGGCACACCACCTCAACAGGCACATCGAGAATCTTTGCGACCTTCAAGATCGTGTCCGTATGGCTACCGAGCGCCGCTGCCATGTGATGCGTGGGACCGGTCTCGTTCCAGCGGTTCATGAACTCGCGCGCGCCAATCGAGAACTTCATGCGCATGTTCGTGTCGCCGAACGTGAAGATGGGGCCGTCGACGTTCTCACCCTCGGCCACCACAAACATAAAGTGGCCGTCGCCGTCCTGCGTGATGCCAAGGAACGTCACCGTACCCAGGCCCGGATAGAACTGAGTGAGGTAGCCGCCGCCGGTCTTGCCGTGGAACACCGGAACCACCTTGAGCGTGGGCTTGCGCACGGTCGAGATGGCCGCGTCGCCCGAGCCGGAATGGCCGATGATAACGATGTCCTCAGGAAAATCGATGGAATACATCTCGGAGAGCTGGCCGGTTCCGGAGATGGTCTTCAAGATGCTCATAGCGACGGCGACCTTCATGTCGCCCTCGACCGCGCACGCCGTCCCCTGCTTGATGAGCATGGAGAACGCCGGGATGAGCATGGAGTCGAGCACGCCCGCCTGACCCTGGGCGTAGCCGTCATAGTGGCTCGCCACCAGACCGATCTCCTCGTCGCGCACCCACTGCTCAAACGCCAGCACGTAGCGCGCCATCTCCTGGATGGGCTCGTCCGAGACCGCGGCGCCGCCCTCCACGTCGAAGGTGTCGAGGATCTCGGCAGCCTTCGCGTCGATTGCCGCCCGATCATCCACGCCATCGGCGATGGCCCACATCTTCTCCCAGTCAAACTGCTTGGTGTAGAGGCCCAGACGGTTGTAGAGGTTGGTCTCGTCGATGTAGAGGTCCATCATGCCCGGATAGGGGCGGCCGATCTGGGCGATGTTGGTGCGGCGCAGACGGCGACGCACCTGGGCGGCACGGCACCACTCGTCAAGCTGGCGCGCGACCTCCGGGTCGCCGCCCTCCACCACGCCGGTGATGACGGCGTGACGCTTGCCCGCGCGGTTGAGGTCGGCCACGACCTCGCCGGGGGCGCCGCACGCGTAGAGGTCGCCCAGCCACGTGGGAATGTCGGTCGCGGCGTAGTCGGGCTGTGCCTTCTTCTGCACGTTCACCACTACCACGGGCACGTTGAGGTCGCGCACCGCGGGCAGCACGTTGTAGGAGGTCGCGTAGGTGAGCATCTGCAAGATCACCAGGTCGACGTCGGCGGCGCGGAACTTGTCGCCCGCCTCCTGCGCCTGCTCCTTGGTGGTCACCATGCCGCCGTCCACAAGCTCAACCGCAGGCGGCAGTGTTGCCTTGAAGTCGGCATACTGCTGCTCAAAGTTGGGAACGAGCTCGGGGAACTGCGGCAGGTACGCGCCGAGGGCGATGGAGAACACGCCCACCTTGGCGCGGGTCTCCACGAGTGGGGTGCTCGGCTGCACGGTCGGTGCGGTTTGGTTTGCAGACATGGCTCTGTACCGTCCTTTCGTCTCAATAATCCGATGCCAGAAGCGCTAGCACGCGGGGTCGATGCGCTGGATGTTGAAGCTGCGCGCCACGCACGCGCGCGCCTCCTGCAGGCTTGCAAACTCGCCCGTGGCGATCATCTGCGTCATGAGGTTGCCGAGCGCCGTGCCCTCGGTGGGGCCGGCAAACACGGGAACGCCGCAGGCGTTAGCGGTTGCTTGGTTCATGTAGCGGTTCTGGCTGCCGCCACCCACGATGTTGATGCAGGTGCGCGCAACCCCGGTGAGCTCGCCGAGCTCCGCCACAGCGCGGGTGTAGTCGGCAGCAAGCGAGTCGTAGATGCAGCGCACAAGCTCGCCCGGCTCTGCGGGCACAGGGCCGCCCGCCTCGCGGCACGCGGCGCGAACCTCGTCCACCATGGAAGCGGGGGCGAGGAAGCGGTCGGCGTCCACGTCGAGCAGCGGGAAGTCGCCGCGCGCGGCAAAGGCCTCGTCAATGAGCGTGTCAAAGCTCGGCAGCTTGCCGTCTGCGCGCGGACCGAGCTCGCGGCGCACGCTCTGCACCATCCACATGCCCATGATGTTCTTGAGGTAGCGATAGGTGCCGTACGCGCCGCCCTCGTTGGTGAAGTTTGCCTTGGCGCTCGCCGCGCCCGTGATGGGTGCGGTGTTCTCGCTGCCGAGCAGGCTCCACGTGCCGCTCGAAAGGTAGGCCGCCGCGGGGTCGGCCGCGGGAACGGCAAGCCAGGCGGAGCCGGTGTCGTGCGTTGCGGGCAAGACAACCTGCGCGTCATAGCCCACGCGCGTGCGGGCCTCGGGCGTGAGGCTGCCGAGGATAGCGCCCGGCTCCCGCACGGCTTGGAAGATCGCGCGCGGCAGACCGAGGCGGGCGATGAGCTCGTCGTCCCACGTACGCGACGCCGCACCTACGAGCGCCGTCGTAGAGGCGTTGGTGTACTCGTTTGCGGCCACACCCGTGAGGAGGTAATTGAGGTAATCCGGCACCATGAGGAAGGTGCGGGCGCGCTCGAGCTCCTCGGGATGCTCGCGCATCTGCGCCACGAGCTGATAGGCGGTGTTGAACCGCTGGAACTGGATACCCGTGCGCGCATAGTGCTCGTCAAAGGTGATGGCGCCCGTGCGCTCAAGGTCCTCGCGGATACCCTCGGTGCGCCCGTCGCGATACGCGACCGCGTCCCCAATGCGCGCGCCACCCTCGTCCAGAAGCACATAGTCAACGGCCCAGGTGTCGATGCCGATCGTGTCGGACGCAAGCCCCTGCTCGCCCGCCGCGGCTAGACCCGCGACCACGTTCTCGGCCAGCGCGTCGATATCCCAGCAAAGATGGCCGTTTTGCTCGACGAGCCCGTTGTCGAAGCGGTATACCTCGGTGAGTTCGATCTTGCCGTCTACCACCTCGCCCACAATGTGGCGCCCGCTCGAAGCGCCGATGTCGATCGCCAGATGCTTCATAGCCCTCAAACCCTCCTTGCAGCCCGCACGGGCGCCAGTTGCCGACGCTCGCGCACCGTCTGCCGCCGCTTGCGCGGACAGCTGCCGGATTCTCTATCTGCTTGCAGTATATTTTTGAGACACAAAGCGCTCCATACTCATTATTCGCTTTATGTCTTCGAGATATCCCACAGGAGAGATTTCATGCTTACCTACAAGCTCGACCTCGAGGAACGCAGCACCTGGATACGCACGACCCCCGGCGACCACGAGCTCGCCCAACCGTTCTGGGCAACGGAACAGGGGGATTTCTACGCTCATGCCGATTTCTTTACCGAGCGATCTGAGAAGGACAGCTACGAGCTCTTTTACACGCTCGACGGCGAGGGATATCTTGAGCAAAACGGCCACGCCGTGACCCTGCGCCCGGGATCGGCGCTGCTTATCGACTGTCGCACGCCGCAGCGCTATCGCACCAAGCAGGGACAGGAGCGCTGGTACCATCTCTGGGTGCACGTCGACGGCCCGGGCGTCGCCGCCATGGCGGAGACGCTCGACGTCACATCGCTGCGGCCGGTGGAGCTTGCCGAGCCCATTGCGCGCCGGCACTTTGCCGCCATTGCCACCAACCTCGAGAAGCCGGGTATCATGGCCTCCACCGTGGTGGGCCTCTCCATCCACAGCTTGCTCGCCGAAATGGTAGGCGCTGCGCAGGCAAACGCCGAGTCCGCCCTGGGCGACGAAGCCGTGCGCCGCGCCTGCGAGCTGATTGAGAGCGCCTACGCCGAGCCCGTCACCCTGGACGACTTGGCGCGCGCAGCAAAGGTAAGTAAGTCCTACCTGCTTAAACTCTTCCGCCAGAACCTCGGCACCACGCCCTACGACCACCTGCTGCGCTACCGCATCACACGCGCCAAGGAGCTGCTGGCAGAGACCGACTACAAAGTTGGCAAAATCTCTGAGCTCGTGGGCTTTAACAGCGAGAGCAACTTCTCCTACCGCTTCTCGCGCATGGTTGGCCAAAGCCCGCGCGCCTACCGCGAGAGCTGCCCCGTCCGGCACGACTAGGTGTGCCGCCCTGCCCAACACAGCTAGGTGCGCTACTGCGCTCTGCTCGACATCGACGGCCGCGCTACGGCGGGGCGCTCGGCACCCGTAGGGCGGCCGTGGGTTCGTCTGTCGAAATTTATCTCAAAACCATGTTTACCAGCGCTCACGGGGCGTCAGCAGCTGGAAAACATGGTTTTGGCGAAATAGGCCCCTGCAAAGCCGTGTTTACCAGCGCTTGCTTAGGGAGCGGTGGCAGAACAGCTTTGCAGACAGGCCCTACAAACTAAAAACGGGTCGGGAGCGTCTTCGTCCCGACCCGTTTGGATGCAATGGTGCCCCAGATTGGATTCGAACCAACGACACCCGCTTTAGGAGAGCGGTGCTCTATCCCCTGAGCTACTGAGGCATATGTAATGCTTGATTTTAGCAGAAGCAGGAAGTGACGTTTCCGCCGCGCCCCTTCTCCATGCCGATTGCGATGGGCAGCGGCGAACACCTACAGCGTCATGTTGGGGTCGGCATCCACGTCAAAGCCGGCGAAGTCGCCCTCGCTGAACTTGCGGCGCGCCACCTCGGCGATCATGGCGGCATTGTCCGTGCAGGCGTTTTGCGGCGGCAGTGTGACGCGCACGCCGCGACGGCCAAGTTTCTCGGTCAGCAGGGCGCGCAGGTGCGGGTTTGCCGCCACGCCGCCGCCGAGGCAGTACTCGCGCGCCCCGGTCTCGCGCAGGGCGTCCCACGCCTTCTTGAACTGCACGTCAAACACGGCAGCCTCAAACGATGCGGCAAGATCGGGCAGGTGGATGGTGCGCCCGGCAACCGTCTCCTGCTCGATATAGGTCACCACCGCCGTCTTGAGGCCCGACAGCGAGAAGCGGTAATCATGGCTGTGCATCATGGCACGCGGGAAATCAATAGCGTGCGGGTCACCGTCCTCCGCCAAGCGGGAGATGATGGGGCCGCCCGGATATCCTAGGCCAAGCGCCTTAGCGACCTTGTCAAAGGCCTCACCCACCGCGTCATCGAGGGTCTCGCCGAGCACCTGGTAGTCGCCCCAGGCGCGCACGTGCACGAGCATCGTGTGCCCACCCGAGACGAGCGTGAAGATAAAGGGCGGCTCCAGATCGGGCTGGGCGAGCAGGTTGGCGAAGAGGTGGCCCTCCAGGTGGTTCACGGTAACAAGCGGCTTGCCGGCGGCATAGGCAAAGCCCTTGGCAAAGGCAACGCCCACCACAAGCGCGCCTACAAGGCCGGGCCCTTGCGTGACACCCACGCAGGCAAGTTCCTCGGGTGCAAGCGGACTAGCGAGACCGAGCGTCTCCGCGGCCTCCTCGAGCGCCTCGTCCACTACGCCAACAATAACCTCAACGTGCTTGCGCGAGGCGATCTCGGGCACCACGCCGCCAAAACGGGCATGGAAATCAATCTGCGTCGACACCTTGTTGGCAATCAGGCGCCCATCGGCGTCGATGATGGCAACGGCCGTCTCATCGCAGGAGCTCTCGATGGCGAGCACCGGCGCCAGACGCTCGATCAGGGCACGCTCCTCGTCGCTGCGACAGGGGCGCTCAAGCGGCCACGTGCGCCGCACCGCTGCCGTGGGCTCGGGCGAGGCGGCGTCGACAGGCAGGACGAGCGGCAGCGTTGCCGTCATAACCACGGCATCGGCACCGGGGCCGTAATAGTTGCGGCGTACGCCCGCCTCGGTAAAGCCGAGGGATTCGTAGAGGGCACGCGCGCCCACGTTATCCTGCTCAACCTCAAGCGAGACCGTGGTGCAGCCAAGCATCTGAGCATCGTAGCTCACCTGAGCGAGCAGACGGCGCGCAATGCCTGAGCGACGGCGCGAGGGATCGACCGCCACGTCGAGGATCTGCACGTCGTTATCGACGATCATGCCGCCCGCAAGGCCAATGAGCTTGCCGTCGTCATGGGCGACCCACCAGCTGCGCGGCACCGCCACCGTATCAGAAAGCTCGTCGAGAAACTGCGCGGCCGTCCAAGGCGTGTGCGCAGCGCTTGCAAAGCACGCCGCCTCAAGCACCGCCGCGGACTCCGCGTCCGCCGCCCCCATGGGACGGAACTGCAGATGGCGCCCCGAGAGCTCCTCGGCAACGCCCGTCTGCGCTGCCGCGGCGCTCTCGGCAAGGCCGAGGCGGCGGCGTTCGTTCTCCTCTGCGTCCGAAAGGCGCGTGTAGATGGGAAGCACGAGGGCCGGGTCGCCATCGCCCAGCGCAGAAAGCCCGTCGGCGCCCACGCGATCAGCGGCTGCGAGGGCAAGCCCCTCACCCGAGGGCCACCACAGCTCGCGGTCGAGCGCGCGCTCCATCAGGCCCGCCTCGGCAAACAACTTGCCGTAGCGCACAAGGCCGTCGCCCGTAAGACGCAACTCACTCGCATCCGAACGGGCCGCCCACTCCTCAACGGCAACCGCGACCTTTACCACGCGCTCGCGCTCGAAGAGGCGATGCGCACCCGCCTCATCAACGCGGTACAGCGCCGGGTACACCTCGCCGCGCATGGCGTCTGCCGCCACCGCAATGAGGCCGCGCTCGCCCGCCTGCCACGCGCGCCACGCGCAGGCATCGAGCGTGGAGACGCCAAAGAGCGCCACGTTGGCACCGCGGGCGAGACCCTTTGCGGTTGAGATGCCAATGCGCACGCCCGTAAACGACCCCGGCCCGCGCCCCACGAGCACGGCGTCGAGCTCGCCTGCGGACAGCCCCGCCTCGGCGAGCGCCTGGTCGAGCGTCCCGATAAGCTCGACGTTCGCATGGCGCCGGCACAGGTGGTCGCCCGCGGCCAGTACGTGAACGTCCGCACGCTCGCCTGCGCCCGGCGCCAGCTCCGCCACCGCAACGGCAAGCATGTCCGTCGAAGTATCGATTGCCGCCACGCGAACTCGTTCGCTCATTGCCATGCTTTCAACTCTTCCTATCGTCAAAGGTACAACGCGCGCCCTGCGCAAGGCCGCCGGTGGCGCACCGGGGCTACTTCCCTGCAACCGACGCGCAAACCGCCGCATCAATCTCCGCGGCGAGCTTCTCAGCTCGCTCCCCGTGAGGCATGAGCTTCACGCGCCGCGCATCGGGCTCGTCCGCCACGCGCGCGATCACCACGCCCAGGTACTCATCGGTCAGCTCGTCCTGGAACTGCTCACCCCATTCAAGAAGGCACGCCCCCTCGTAACCGAGCACGTCGTAGATACCCGTGTCCTCGAGCTCGTAGGCATGCTGCAGGCGGTAGAGGTCAAAATGGAACAGCGGGATGCGCCCGCCGTCGTGCACCGCCATGAGGGCGAAGGTGGGGCTCGTCACCGGATGACCGTCACCCAAACCGCGGGCCACGCCCTTGGTGAGATGGGTCTTGCCCACGCCGAGGCCGCCGGTGAGCACGAGCACGTCGCCCTCCTCTAGGCAGGGCGCGATAAGCTCGCCCAGCCGCTCGGTGTCCTGCGCAGACGAGGTGCCGTACACACCCGCAGACGCGCGCGTAAGCGCCATATCACTCACCTGCCGCAGGCAGATGGTCGGTCGACACAGGTCGCTGGGCCTCCAAGGACTCCGCCGCGTCAGGCGTGGCCGCGGGGGCGGAGCCCTGCGGGTGCCGGGCGAGGTAGTCGCCGAGCATGCGGAGGTCCGCCTCAAGCAGCTCCTGCCACTTGGGGTTGCGCAGCGCCGCCGCGGGGTGGAACGTGGGCATGACCACAAAGTGGCCCATCTGATGGAAGCGACCGCGCAAGCGCGTGATGCCGATCTCGGTCTTGAGGACAAAGTGCGTTGCCGGATTGCCGAGGGTCACGATGATATCGGGCCAGATGCTCCTGATCTGCTCGCGCAGAAACGGCGAGCAGGCGAGCACCTCGTCGGGCTTGGGGTCGCGGTTTCCCGGCGGGCGGCACTTGAGAACGTTGGCGATGTAGATGTCCTCACGGCGGAGCCCCGCGAGCGCGAGGATACCGTTCAGGTTCTCGCCTGCGCGGCCCACAAACGGCTCGCCCTGCAAGTCTTCGTTGCGACCGGGTGCCTCGCCCACAAACATAACGCGCGCGTGCGGGTTGCCCACGCCAAAGACGATATTGGTGCGCGTCTGCGCAAGCTCACACAGGCGGCAGTCGCCGAGCACCGAGCGGATCTCTTCGAGCGAGACCTCGCGCGGGCCCTGGTGTTCGTGACCTGGAATATGCATGACTCCCATGCGGGCCCCCTACAGATAAACCTTCTCGAGGCGCATGCCAAAGTTGCAGGCGACCTCGTAGTTGATCGTGCCGCGCAGGGCGGCCATCTCCTCCATGGTGATCTCGGCGCCACCGTCGCGGCCGACGATGGTCATGATGTCGCCGTACTCCGCCTCGGGAACCGGATGGCCCGGCGTTGACTGGATGGCGACCATGCATTGGTCCATGCAGATGTTGCCCACCTGACGCACGCGCTGGCCGCGGTAGAGCACCTCCATGCGGTTGGAGAGCACGCGCGCAAGGCCGTCGGCGTAGCCTATAGGCAGGGTGCAAATCTGGACGGTCGTGCGCGGCACGCGGTAGGTGAAACCATAGCCCACGCCCTCGCCCATCGCCGGCTGCGCGGTGCGCGTCACGCGTGCCCGCACGCTCATGACCGGTTCGAGCTCGATCCTGCCGCGCGCGCTCTCGCAGGGCATGAGGCCGTAGAGACCGATGCCCACGCGCACCATGTCATAGTGGCTCGCCGGATCAAAGATCGTTGCCGGGGTGTTGTCGCAGTGCACCGTTCCGCAGTCGAGGCCCGCATCGCGCATCGCGCGCACCGCCTCGTCAAACCGCTTGCGCTGCAGCTGGTAGTCCCATCCGCCCGGATCGTCGGCGGTGGCAAAGTGGGTAAACACACCGTCGCAGGCAAGGCCGCGGTGAAAATCGATGCCACGGCGGAACTCAACTGCCTCGGTGCAGGGCACGCCAATGCGGTTCATGCCCGTCTCCACGGCGAGGTGATACCGGCCGACCGTGCCCGCCTGGACCGCGCACTCGCCGTACGCGAGCGCAAACTCGACGGTGTAGACCGTCGGCATGATGTTGTGCTCCAGAAGCGCCGGGATCGCGCCGAGCGGGGGCTCGGCCAAGACAAGGATCGGCAGCGTGATGCCCGCTTCGCGCAGCTTCACGCCCTCCAGGACCGTCGCGACCGCGAACATGTCGGCGCCCGCCTGCTGCATGATTTGGCAGCACTCCGCCGCGCCGTGGCCATAAGCATCCGCCTTGACCACGCAGCACATGCGCTCGCGCCCGCGCAACAGGCGCTTGAAGGCACGGACGTTCTTGCGGAGCGCCCCGCGGTCGATCTCCACCCAGGCCCAGCGCGTCTGGGGCTCCTTGCTCTGCGGCATGGCTGTCTTACGCCTCCTTCACGGCGGCGCCCTGCGCACCCTCGCCGTCGAGGTCGCCCAGGACCTCGTCAGTCATGAGGCGCATGGCGTCTCCGATAAGATCGATCAGATCGGTCGCAATGACGCTCTTTTCGCCCCAGCGCTCCGCCGCGGCAAAGCCCGTGTAGGAGTGGAGGGCGACGGCGTAGGCGCACAAGAGCTCCCATGCGTCGACCGTGTCGTGGTTGAGGGCAGCGCTGCCGGCGATGATGCCCGCGAGGACGTCGCCGGAGCCGGCCGTGGCAAGCGATGCCGGGCCCGAGAGCGGCAGCAGCACCTTCTCGACCCCCACCACCGCAGTCGTGGGACCCTTGGCGATGATGACAAGGTTATCCGACCCCGCGGCCCAAACGATCCGCTGCGCGGCATCGATGGCGTGGGCGAGGTCGGCCACGCGGCTCTCGTCCACCAGACGCGCGAGCTCACCGTAATGCGGCGTGAGGATGAGTGGGGCCTCACGACGGTAGAGCTCCGGCGTGGAGTCGATGCCGTCGATGGCAACGCTCGCCAGACAGTTGAGCGCATCGGCGTCGAGCACAAGCGGCTTATCGAGGGCAAGAAGGCTTGTGACCACACCCATGCAACCCGCAGCCGTGGTCATACCCGGCCCGCAGAGAATGCAATCGTAGCGCGCGGCAAGCTCCACCACCTGCATGGGCGCAGCAGCGCCAAAGGCGCCGCGCGAGTCCGCGGGCATACCAAAGACCGGGACCGAGGGCAGCGCGAGACGGATGAGGTTCGCACACGGCTCGGGAGCCGCAACGGCAACATAGCCTGCTCCAGCACGCGCCGCGGCCTTGGCAGCCATGATCGCCGCACCAGGGTAGGTGGCAGACCCAGCAACCACCAGGACCGAGCCACGCGAGTACTTGTTCGCACCCGACGGGAGCGGCCCCATAAAGTCGATGAGGTCGGACGCCTCCACCGTCTCAGCCGCATGCTCGACGTCGTTGATAACCTCGCCGAGCTTGTCGTACAGCTCGCCGCAGATGAGCTCGCCGGCGTACTCGGGACCGTCGGCACTAAAGAGCCCGAGCTTGGGCGCAAGCATGGTGGCGGTAACGTCGGCGCGGACGGCTACGTCGGGAACCTCACCTGTCTGCGCATTAAGGCCCGAGGGAACATCGACCGCCACAACAGTTGCCGCGGAATCGTTCAAGGCGTCGATCCAGATATTGAACGGCGGACGGAGGTTGCCGGAAAAACCGGTGCCCAAGATAGCATCGAGCACAACATCGGCCTTGGCGATCAGCGCCGAGAGCTCGTCGCGCGAGGGGCCTACAAAGACAGCGACATCTCGCCCGGCGGTGCGGCGAGCCACATGGCGCGCAAGCGTAGAAGGAACCTCGTCCGGCTCAACCGGGGACACGACCGTGACCTTGATCCCTTTTTGGGAGAGGATATCCGCCGCGACCCAACCGTCACCGCCATTGTTGCCAAAGCCAGCGAGAACCAGAACGGATTTAGGCGAGAGGCGCTCTACCTGTGCCGCGGCAAACTCGCCCGCGAGCTCCATAAGCTCGGCCTTGGATGTGCCCTCTTTCTCGATGATATCTTCGAGGTTGCGAACTTCCTCACAGCTGAGAATCGGCCTCATCGGCATCCTCCTGCGTCTCGAGCGTTGTCTGACCGGCAACGGCACTCAATTCCTGCTCCTGAACGCGCTCGAGCTCATCGAGCACAGAACGCGCCTCCTTGAACGACCGTGCGATTTGCGCGCGCTCGTCCTCCCCCTTCTTTTTAGGGGCGGGGCGAACGTCTTCAGTGATAGCCATAGCATTTGCAACAGCAAGCCCGGAGGTGTGCGAGAGCGAAAGAGCGACCTCGAGGATGCCGAGCTCACGCGCCACCTCATCGGCACGCCCAGCCAGAAGGGCGATGGGTCGGCCCTGGGCATCACGCGTAACGGAAACATCCTTGAACCCAATGCCATCGGAAAAGCCGGTGCCGAGTGCCTTGAGAACGGCCTCACGCGCGGCAAAACGCGCCGCATAGTGGATTGCCGGACGAGCGGAAGCGTCGCAATACGTACGCTCTTCTTCTGTGAACACACGGCGAGCGAAAGAAGGGGTTTTGGCGAGAATGGCCTCCATGCGACCGATCTCTACGATGTCGACGCCAATTCCTGCCTGCGCCATAACGCACACCTCCTTTGACCCTTGAGGCAATCAACCTAAACATCAACAGTTTAGCCAGTGAGCCCTCTGTTGTGGGTGATATCGAAGGGAATTCAAAGTGATTAGATGCTTACATATGCAAAAAGGGACCTTCCGTAGAAGGTCCCTTTGCAGTTCGTTCGGACGGCCCGGTGCCGTCCACCGGTCAGCGGCGCCCTACCCTCCCACG
>CAUGVQ010000010.1 GCA_959602875.1 uncultured Collinsella sp.
GTCGAGCTCGTCCCAGTTGTCGCGGTGCTCAATCAGGCGGTCTACGATGTGCGCAGAGATAACGTGGTCGGCCTCCTCCTGACCGCGATCGTAGCCGTACCGGTACATAGAGCGGCCGGCAAAATACGCCCCGCACACGGCGACAGCTAGCAAAAAGCCGCCAATCATGAACACGTGGTCGAGCCCAAAGACAATGGGGGCGGTCACACTCTCTGAAACGATGAAGCCCACCAGAAGCGTGGCGAGCCACGCCGCTCCGCCCATGATGACGCAGCGGCGCACCGGCGGGAAGCGATCGATAAGCAGGTAGCCCAAAAAGAGCAGCACCACAAAAAGCAGCAGCTGATCGGGCCCGACCACCACAAGCAGCACCACAAAGAGCATGCAGATGGAAAACGCCCGGTTGCCCATGAGCGCGCTCACGTGCTCAAGCAAGGTCTTGGGGGTGGGCTGCTCGCCGGCGCTATCAACAAACGACTCCGAGGCGGCACCGCTCACCGGCGCCGCGCCCGCAGCTTGGGTAGCAGCAGGGGACAGCGCCGAGAGGCGGGCGGGCGTATCGTCATCCCAAAACGGAGCCGCTCCGTCCGCCGTAACGCGCTGCGCGGACGCCTCGCCCGGCGCAGATGCCTCGCCCGGCGCGGGCGCTTCTGCCGGTACCTGTTCGTGCGCAGAGGCGCTGTCTGCACGCCGCGTCTCGCCCGTAACCGGATTCACCGGTGCATGGGCCTCACGCCGGCCCGCCCAGATCTTGTTCGCCATGCGCTGCACCCCCGTCTCGCGCCAAGCGTAGCGTCGCTCGCCTACGCGTCGATGGTATACCCGACGCCCCAGATGTTGCGAATGAAACGCGGATTGGCCGCGTCGTCACCGATCTTCTCGCGCAGGTGGCGGATGTGCACCATGACGGTGTTGTTGGACCCCGCCATAAACTGCTCTTTCCACACTGCGGCAAAGAGCTCCTCCACGGGAACGACCTTGCCGCGGTGCTCGACCAGATAGAGCAGGATCGCGTACTCGAGCGGTGTGGTGCGCACGGGCTTTCCGTCCACCGTCACCTGACGGGCGTCGCGGTTAATGGATAGTCCGTTGACGTTTAGGACCGCCTCTTCTGCCTGGTCGCGCGTGCCGTAGCTCGTGTAGCGCCTGAGCTGCGCTTTGACGCGGGCAACAAGCTCCAGCGGTCGGAACGGCTTTACCACATAGTCGTCGGCGCCGAGCGAGAGTCCCTCAATCTTGTCGGACTGGGCGTCGCGCGCGGTGAGCATGATGACCGGATAGGTGTGGTTTGCGCGCACGGTGCGCAGAAGCTCGAACCCGTCGATATCGGGCAGCATGATGTCGAGAAGGGCAAGATCGAAATCCTGCGTGAGGATGGCGCGGGCGGCGTCCGCCCCGTTATAGGCGAGCGTCACCTCGTATCCCTCGTTCTTGAGGTAGATGCCGACCAAGTCGGTGATGGCGCGCTCGTCGTCGACGACAAGAACGCGCGGTGTATGTTGAGTATTCACGGGCACTCCTTCCCTGGCCCCCATTATGCCCGGGCACCCTCTAACGCCCTACCACGTAAGCGGAAATTAAGGGGGCGTTAAGCTACAACCACGAAAGCCTCACGCATCGACATCACGATGCGGCGGCGAGCTCGCGCTCCGCGGCGGAGAGCCCCTCGGGCGAGGCCATGAGGCCGAGCACATCGCCCGCGCGCAGAACCTCGTCGGGAGCGACCGCAAGCGTCACCGCCTCGCCGCGGCGCAGCGCTACCACCTGCGCCCCCGTACGGGCTCGCAGATCGCTTTCGGCCAGGGTGGTGCCGGCAAGCGCACTCCCCTCTTCCACCTCAACCCAGTCGAGCTCAAGATCGCGCATCGCCGTCATGAGGCGCTCGACCGCGCGGACCCGGGCGAGCTGCGCGCCATCGCCCAGAGCCTCGTAGCCGCTCTCACGCAGGTCGTTCGCGTAGCCCTGAATCTGCTGCGGGCGGTAGCCCAGACGCAGCAAGGCATGGCGCATAAGCTCGATGCCGCCCTCAAGCTCGGGGCGCACCACGTCTGCGACACCCGCCTCTACGAGAGCCTCGACCACGCCGTCGGAATCGGCGCGCGCGACGACCGTGAGCCCCGGCGCGAGCTCGCGCGCCTCGCGGGCAACGAGCTCAGCAGACGCCTCCTGGTCGATAGCGACCACAAGCAGGCGCGCTGCGTCGAGCCGCGCGTGCTCGAGGATGGTAGAGTTGGCCGCATCGCCCTGGAGCACCATGAGACCGGCCGCCTCCGCCTCCTCGGCCGCCTCAAAGGCGCGCTCAACCACCAAGCACGGGATATCGAGCCGGGCGAGCACGTCCGCCACGCAGCGGCCCGCATGGCCGTAGCCCACCACAACCACATGGTTGGCAAGCGTCTTTGCACCCGGTGTCTCGATGGTGCGCACGTGACGGTCGTACAGCTTATGGAACAACGGGTGCGCGCCCAGCACGCGCTCGAGTGGGTCAACAGACTTGAACACAAACGAGTTGAGCGCGATTGAGATGACGGCACCGCCCAGGATGAGGCTGTACTGCTCGGAGGTGAGCACACCGAGCGACACGCCAAGCTGCCCGATGATGAAGGAGAACTCGCCTATCTGCGAAAGGCCGGCGGCAACGGTGAGCGTGGTTGCGAGCCCCGCGGAAAGCACGATGCCGAGCGCCATGTTGATGAGCCATTTGCCAACCATGATGAGCGCCACGATGGCAAGGAGCTCGCCAAGGTGCGCTACGAGCACCGCCGGGTCGACCATCATGCCCACCGAGGCAAAAAAGATGATGGAGAACAGATCCTGGAAGGGCACCGCCTCAGCCGCGATGCGGTGCGAGAGCGCAGAACCGCTCACCACCACGCCGGCCAAAAACGCGCCGAGCGCGACCGAGACGTTGAAGACGAGCGAGGCGACCATGGCGACGCCGAGGGCCACAACCACCACCGCGAGCTGGAAAAGCTCGCGCGGGCAGAAGCGGGCGATCTTGGTGAGGAGCCACGGTAGAACGCGCGACCCCACCACGAGCATGAGCGCCACAAACGCGGCCGTGAGCACGAGCGCCTCTGCCACCTCAAACGCAAGCGCCGGCCCCGCAACCTCGCCCGGGCCAAACACCACCGGCAAAATGACGAGGATGACGATGGTCGCGAGGTCCTCCACAATGAGCCAGCCGGTGGCCACGCGCCCGCCTGCACTCTGGTAGCGGCCCGCATCGGTGAGGTTGCGGATGAGCACGACGGTGGAGGCGATGCTCACCGAAAGGCCCAGCATGATGCCCGCCTCGCTTGACCAGCCGAGCGCCTGTGCGAGCCCCCATCCGGCAAGCGTGCCGAGCGCGATCTGCAGCACCGCGCCGGGAATGGCGATGCCCTTGACCGAGAGCAGGTCACGGATCGAGAAATGCATGCCGACGCCGAACATCATGAACATGACGCCCACCTCGGAGAGCTGGCTCATGGCATGCGAGTCACCGATAAAACCCGGCGTGAAGGGCCCCACCGCAAAGCCGCCGAGCAGGTAGCCCACGATAGGCGGCAGGTGGAGTGCTCGCGCAACGAGGCCGCCGGCGAACGCCGCGACGAGGGCGAATACAAAGGTGAGCAGCAAAATGGTGTCGCCGTGCATAGAGTCCTCTCGGGTAGGTAAAACGGTATGCGAACATGCGGCGTCGGGAACACGCATGGCGCAAACCCGCGGCGTCGCGATACGAAAAGCGGCCCTCTCGATGACGCGAAGGCCGCATGGCATATGTACGCATCTTTGAGTTTCCTATACCCGCAAAGATGTGACGTATTCAGTAACAGAACATTTACGCATCTAGATAGGCCACAAGGCCGTCGAGAGTCGCCTCCGCATCGGCGCGCCCGCGCTGATAGACCTCCTCGAGCACAGCCGGGTCGCGCACAACCGCCGAGGTCTTGACCGAGGAACTCGGCCGCACCACAAAGATCTCGCCCGCCTGCTCGAGGCGCTCGACTGTATCGAGCGTGGCGTTGTAACGTTCGTGACGGTTGGCAAGCTGCTCGACAAACTGAGGGTAATGGCGGAACCACAGACGCAAAAACGGCATGATCGCATTGGGGTCCTTGCGGTAACCCTGCGGCTGCGTGAGAACGAGCACCGTCTTTTGGTGCCCGCGCGCGAGCATCCAGTCAAGCGGGATGGAGTCCGCCACGCCGCCGTCGAGCAGCAGACGACCGTCACGCTCGACCGGGCGCGAGAGCACCGGAATCGATGCCGACGAGCGAATCCACTCGATAATATCGCCGCCGTCGCCGCAAAGCTCGTGATACACCGCCTCGCCCGAGGCAAGGTCGGTCGAAGTGGTGAAAAACCGCATGGGGTTGTGCTCGAACGTGTCCAGGTCAAAGGGGTCGTGCACCCAGGGCACCTCGCCGTACGCAAAGTCTTTGCTGTAGAGGTCTCCCGTGGTGAACAGGTTCTTAAAGCCGCTGTAGCGTGGGTCTGCACAGAACCGCTCATTGTAGCGGCGGGCGCGCCCGATCTGGCGCGATTTGAAGTTGCACCCAAACGTGGCGCCCGCAGACACGCCCACGACCTCGGCCGCGGTAATACCGTGTTCCATCCATACATCGATCACGCCCGCGGTAAATAGGCCGCGCATGCCGCCGCCCTCGAGCACCACACCCGTGGTATCCGCCCCGCGCACCGGTTCGGGCGCGGGTACATCCACAATGGGATCGCCCACAACAAAGGTCTTTCCCTGGGGCGTCGTTATGGTGGTCCGGGCTTGTGACATTATCGGTCCTTCCGTCAACTCGTCTGCAGGACAGTATACGCGCTGCGGCCCCGCCGAGATTCCCGCATTGCGCAAAGGGGCACGGGTATACCATGGGAGCATCACGACGCCAGCGGCAGACGGGACACGCGCATGGACCAGTTTCTTACCCAGCTCTTCTCCATCCTCCCCGAAGGCTGGATGCGGCAGGTCGCTTGGTTTGCCATCCTTCTGGCGATAACGTTTGTTTGCGAGCGTGCCATCGCCCACGGACTCCGACGCATTCTGCGCAGCGACGAGAACCCGCTTCCCGCAACCTCCATCATCGTCAACATCGCCCGCGGCACCGTCTGGTTCGTAGGGGGAAGCATCATCCTCGAGACCTGCTTTGACGTCAACGTGAGCACTTTTGTTGCCGCCCTCGGTGTCGGCGGTATCGCCATCTCGCTCGGCTTCCAGGACACGCTCTCCAACCTCATCGGCGGCCTGCAGCTCACGTTCATGCGCGTTGTGGTCCCCGGCGATCACATTCGCGTTGGCACCGACCAAGGTGTGGTGACCGACGTGGGGCTTAGGCACACCACCATCGAAAACGCCACCGGACAGATCATCATCATTCCCAACTCAGTTCTGTCGAAAAGCTCCTTTGTTAAGCTGCCGCCGGCGAGCCTCGTTGTGGTGCCCTTTGCCATCACCTCAACGGCCGAGCCACTCGCAGAGGACGCCGATCGCATTGCCCGGGCAACCGAGGAGGCTGTGCGCGCCGTTTCTCCCATCGTCTCCGACCCACCCGTCAAGGTGCTCTTCTCCGACATTACCGAGTACGGCTTCCGCGGCAAGGTCATCCTGCGCATCGAGGACCCGGGGCTCGTTGCCGCCGCAATCGACGCCGCCGTGCGCGCCATCGCCCCGTTCACACGGTAGGCGCCTTCCGCACCGATGCCCTCGCGCCAAGACCCGCTCTTGATGCGTCGCTTGCAGCGCCTTTGGGTATGATGAAACTCTGAGACAGCCCAGAGAGGAGCTATCATGCCCGTTATCAAGACCCATGCATCCACGCCCATCCCCGAGAACGCTCGCACGGCGCTCAAGACCGCGTACGGATCTGCCATCGAGGCCATCCCCGGCAAGTCCGAGCAATGGCTCATGTGCCTTTTTGACGAGTGCGCGCCCATCTACTTCGCCGGCGATGACACTGAGCCCTCTGCCCTTATCGAGGTGGGCGTCTTCGCACGTGGCGAGGTGCCTGCCGACGCATGGGATGCCCTCACCGCCAAGGTGACCCAGAGCGTGACGCAAACGCTTGGCATCGATCCCTCGCGCATCTATGTGAGCTGCTCGTCTACACCCAGCTTTGGCTGGAACGGCAGCACGTTCTAGCGCCGCCGCGCGCACACCACCCGGTAACGCCAACCCACACCATCTCAAAGGACCACCATGGACGCACCCCTCGATCCGACCGATACCGCCGAGCCCGCAACGCCGGCGGCGCGCGCCACCGACAGCACGGCCAAGCCGGCGCCAAACGCCTTCGAATACACCTACAACGTGCGCTACAGCGAAGTCGGGCATCGCGGCCTTATGACGCTCCCCGCGCTCATCAACGCCTTCCAGGACGCGAGCACCTTTCAGTCCGAAACGCTCGGCCTCGGCATGGCATGGCTCAAGCACGAGAAGCGCGCCTGGGTCCTCACCCACTGGCACATCGTCATCGACCGTTACCCGTCACTCTGTGAACCCGTAACGGTGGGCACCTTTGCCACGCACTTTAGAGGGTTCACGGCCAAGCGCTGCTTCTACCTGCGCGACGAGGCGGGGCGTTATATCGTACGCGCGCTGTCATCGTGGGCGTTCATGGATCTTTCTACCATGCGCCCAACCCGCCCTGCGCCCGAGCACATCGCTCCCTACGGCGAGGCCGAGGCGCTGCCCCTGCCTACCGAGAGCCGCCGCATCGAGCTGCCCGAGGGTCTGCGCGACGGCGAGCCCATCACCGTTGGCCCGAGCCTTATCGACACCAACGAGCACGTCAACAACTGCCACTATGTCCAAATGGCCTTTGAGCAGGTCGCACGCGAGGACCTGCCCGAGCAGGTGCGCGAGCGAGGAGCCCGGGGCGTGCGCGTGGACTACCGCCGGGCCGCCGTCCTCGGCGATGTCATTTATCCGCATGTTGCCATTGATGGCGACCGTGCCGTCGTGACGCTCACCGATTGCGAGGGCGCCACGTTTGCCGTCGTCGAGCTGCGCTAGGGCGAGCTAGAAAGCAGGCGTGCTATGAGTGCTGATCAGATCATCCGCTGGGGCATCTTAGGGGCGGGGCGCATCGCGCACCGCTTTGCCGCGAGCCTTGAGGCCGAGCCGCAGGCAAAGCTTGTCGCTATCAGCTGCCGCTCCGCCACCAAGGCCGCCGCCTTCGCGGAGAAGTTCGACGTCGACGCCGCCGGTGCGCTTTCTGACGAGGCGCTCGGCACCATCCCGGGCGCGGCGCACGAGGCGCTTCTCGCACGCCCCGATATCGACGCGATATACCTCGCCCTCCCCCACGGCCTTCATCGCATCTGGGCGATACGGGCCCTGCGCGCAGGCAAGGCCGTGCTTTGCGAGAAGCCGGCGGCGCTTTCCGCTGAAGAGATGCGTGAGGTAGCCGCCGCGGCGCGCGAAAGCGGCTCGCTCTTTATGGAAGCGATGAAGACCCGTTTCACCCCCTGTTACGCCCGCGTGCGCGAACTTGTTGCCGCCGGCTCCATCGGCGAGGTCACGCGCGTAGAGACGGCACTCGAAAACGATATGGGCGAGCGCCTCTCCTCGAGAGCGGACTACATGTCCGACCCCAAGCAGGGCGGCGCGCTGCTGGACACCGGCATCTATTGCGCCTGCTGGCTGGAGGACTACCTGCCGGGCACGTTCTCGGTAACGAAATCGAGCGCACGCTTTGACTGCGGCGTAGACAGCTTTGTCGACGCCGAGCTCACCTTTGCCAATCAGGATGGCACCACCGCCGCAAGCTCCGGCAATACCAACCCGGACGGCGCAGCTACCGCTCGCCTCATAACCGCGTGCGATACCAACGAGCTTCCGCGCCAGGCGCGCCTCATCGGCACCAGGGGCGCCATCATCGTCGATGACCTGCATCGCCCTGTTCACGCCGAGGTCCGCATCGAAGGCGAGGAGCCGTATGCCATCGACCTCCCCTATGAGGTAGATGATTTCCACGGGCAGATCCACCACTTCTGCGAGCTTATGCGCTCCGGTGCCCCTGAATCCTCCGTCATGCCACTTGCCGCAAGCATTCGGTGCGCCGAGATGCTCGACGCCATACGCGCAAGCATCGTCGGCTAGCTCGCGAGCGTCACTCAAGCCCGCCCAGAGCCCGATGAAGGGCTGAGGCCCCATCAATCGTCGGCGATGCGCACGCCCAATAGCCCGATGAGATCCACTGCCTGCTCCGGAGCGATCACACAACCGCGCAGCTCACGATAGTCCTGCGAGACAACGAGGCCGCCGATGCGGCAGCTCGCAAGGTTAATACCCGAAAGCGGCGTGCGGATGAACTCGGCACCGGTAAGGTCGCAGTCGGCAAAGCCCGCACTCCTGAGGGCAACCGTATGCCACGAGCTCTCCGCGAGGTTGGTCGCACGCACGCGCAGCCCGCGCACGTTCGCCTCGGAGAGGCTCGCATAGCGCATCTGGCTGTCGTCGACGAAAACACTGGTCAAGCGGCTTTTCAGAAAGCTCAGTCCGGGCGCCGAGCACGAACAGAAATCAACGCGGTTGAGCCAGCAGCGCTCCATGCGACATGAGATGAACCGACAGCCCTCAAACCGCACGTCAGCAAGCGTGCTATTGGAAAAGTCGACATCCTCAAAAAGACAGTCGTGAAAAAGCACCTGTTCAAAGGTGGCATCCGTGGCATCTGTACCAGAAAGCTCCAGCGCCCGAAACACACTCCGCACGATCTCGGCATCGCCCGCCGCAAGAAGGGTCTCTAAGTCCTTTCCCTCCACGGTGCTCGCCATATGCCTATCAACGTGCGCGTAACCGGCGCTACCCTTAGTCTGCATGGTTCCCTACCTAGTCTAGATGTGTCTCGCGTTCGAAAAGCTCTGCCACACAGGGGCCGGCGACATCGGGGGGCAACCCACGCCGTACCGAGCGAGGGCGACGCGCCGTACTTGCCGTGATAATCGCTTCCCCCTGTTACCAGCAGATCGAAACGCTTCGCCTCATCTAGCGCATGCACCTCATCGGCAGCGCTATGATCGGGATGAAACGCCTCAATACCGAGAAGACCCGCCGCCACAAGCTCGGGTAACGACTCCCACGAGTTCATCTGGCCGGGATGCGCCAGCACGGGAATACCGCCCTGCTCGCGCACGGCACGAACCGCATCGACCGCCGTCGGGTAGACGATATCGTGGTTGGCGGGGCTGTCTCCTTTAAAATGAGTCAGATAAAACTGCCGATACTCGGGGTCTTCGTGATCTTTTTTCGTGAGCGTCTCCATAACGTGCTGTTTGTAGACGCCGAGGCTCGGGGCGGCGGTGGCAAGGCGGGAGAGGCCGCGCTCCCGTCTTTCGCATTTCTCGATGTCCCCAGCACCCGTCACGAGAAGAATAAGCGGAGGGCGTTGCCGTATGCCGCGCGCAGGATATCATCCGGCGCTTCACCCGTGCGCTTTGCCCGGTCGCGGCTGAGGGCATCGGCCGTAAACGTGATCATCGCCGGTTCGCATTCGAGTCCGCGGATGGGCTCGGGGGCCATGTAGGGGCAATCGGTCTCAAAGAGTATGCGGTCGAGGGGGCATGCCGCAAAGGCATCGCGAACAGACTCGTTGCGCTTAAACGTCGCCGCCCCGCCAAAAGCGATGTAGCAACCGAGGTCCACGAACCGCTCCATGGTGGGCGCGTCCTCCCCAAAACAGTGGAGGATGCAGCCCGCCTCGGGTACGCCAACCTCACGGAGCACATGATACGCATCCGCATGAGCCTCACGTGAAGCGTCGTCCGCATCGTTGCGCAAGTGAAGCTCGACCGGGACGTTGCGCTCGCAGGCAAGTGCCAGCTGCCGCGCCATCGCATCCATCTGCACATTGTGCGGCGCCGCCTCGATATTGTCATCGGCATCAAAGTGGTAGTCGAGCCCTATCTCGCCAATACCGGCACACAACGGGTCGTCGAGCGCGCGCTCGAGCACCTCGTGCGCCGCGTCGGTGTAGTCCGGCGCGCCGTAGGGGTGGACACCCGCGAGAAACCGGACGTTATCCGCAAGCGCCGAGCCCGCCGCACGCACCTGATCGAGCCACGACCGTAGAAGCTCCTGGTAAGCAGAAAGATTCATGTCGTCGCCCACGGGATCATAAAGCGTCACGAGGAGGCGCACCCCCGCACGCTCGGCACGCAGCAGGACCTCGGCGGGGTCTTTTGTCCAAAAACAGGTCAGATGCGCATGGGTGTCCGCAAGCGGCAAAGCGAGACACGGGGCGGTATAGCTCTTGTCGCCCCGCTTGGTGTGCTTGACAAACGTCAGCGGATCTATAGGGGCGCCGTCGGGCACCTGGGGGCGTGCCTCGCACATCACAGCGCACCGGCCTTACTCAGCGCGCAGGCAAGACGAACAAAATCATCGACCGTAAGCGTCTCGGCACGCGCCGTAGCGGCAATACCCGTTGTAGCGAATGCGGCGTCAAGCGCATCCTTGGCAAAACCGTTCGCACCCATGGAATTGCGGATGGTCTTGCGGCGCTGGGCAAACGCCGCATCGATCACGCGGCAGACATCCGCATGCCCAAGCAGGCACCCGTCCTCGGCACACGCTGCCAACGCACCGCGCTCGGCGGGGATGCGGTCGAGCCTCACTACCGCGGAGTCAACATGGGGCGCAGGCAAAAAGCAACGAGGCGGCACCTCAAAACGGCCCGTCACCTCGGAAAAGAGCGCAAGCTTAGCGGTATAGGCGCCGTACGCCTTGGTGCCCGGGTGCGCGGCGATGCGGTCGGCGACCTCTTTTTGCACCATCACGACGGCACGCTCAAGCGCGGGCATGCGCTCAAAAAAGTCGAGGATGATGGTCGCCGCCACGTTGTAGGGAAGATTCGCCACAAAAACGGTCGGTTCCCCACCAGCCGCTTCGGCCACAAGCTCAGGGGGAACCTTGAGCGCGTCCCCCATAAGGAAACGGAAGTTGTCATGAGCCGAGGCATGCGCGCCGAGCACGGGTTCGAGCTCGCGGTCCATCTCGATTGAAACGACGCGACCCGCCTCCTGCAGCAGCGCGAGCGTGAGCGTCCCGATGCCGGGCCCCACCTCGAGCACGCGCTTCGTACCCGTGAGCTCGGCGAGCGCCATGATGCGCTCGATCACGTGGTTGTCGATAAGAAAGTTCTGCCCCAAGCGGTGCTTGGTGGCGAGCCCAAAGGCGTCAAGCAGCTCGCGGGTGGCGGCCGGGCTCGCCAGAGGTGACGTCGTCATCTAGTCGACCAGACGCGGGAAGAGCGGCTCGCCCTTCTCAACAGGCGCACCGCCGGCAAGACCACCCCACACGCAGGCGCAGGCGAGGTCGCTCGTCGGCGCCGTGTCGAGCGACAGGCGGCGACGCACCTCGGCGGAGATGCTCGGCATGAAGGGATCATACAGCTCGGCCACGATGCGGATGACCTCGAGCAGGTTCCAAATCACCAGAGCAAGGTCGTCGGCGCGCTCGGGATCCTTGGCAAGCGCCCACGGGGCCATGTCCTCGATGTAGTGGTTGGCGGCAGACACGATGGCGAGCACCTCGGCGGCGGCCCCACTGTAGTCCATCGTCTCCATGCAGACAGCGTAGCGCTCAAAGATGCCGGCACACGCATCGCGCAGCGGCGAGGGCTCGTCAAAGTTGGCGGGGCGCTCGGGCGCGCAACCGTCGAAGTATTTGGCGCTCATGTTGAGCGTGCGGGAGACGAGGTTGCCCCAGCTGTTGGCAAGGTCGGCATTGTAGACCTGACGCATGCGCCCCCAGCTGATGGGCGCGTCGGTTCCGTGCACGACGTCGCTCATGAAGTAGTAGCGGTAGGCGTCCACGCCCAGAAGCTCGAGGACCTCCTCGGGGGCAATGGCGTTGCCACGGCTCTTGCTCATCTTCTCGACCTTGCCGGTCTCCTCGTTGCGCACCGTGAGGAAGCCGTGCACAAAGACCTTCTCGGGAAGCGGCAGGCCGGCGGCCATAAGGAGCGCGGGCCAGATGACGCAGTGGAAGCGGATGATGTCCTTACCCACCACGTGCACCTGCGCCGGCCAGCGGAAGGCGAGCTCATCGGCCACCTCCTCGCCCTCAGCGCCGTAGCCAACGGCCGAGAGGTAGTTGATGAGGGCATCGACCCAAACGTAGGCAACGTGCTTCTCGTCAAAGGGGAACGGCACGCCCCAATCAAAGGTCGAGCGGCTGATGGAGAGGTCCTTGAGGCCGCCCTTCACAAAGGAGAGCACCTCGTTGCGGCGCGTCTCGGGCTGGATGAAGTCGGGGTGCGCCTCGTAGAAGTCGAGCAGGGGCTGCTGGAACTCGGAGAGCTTGAAGAACCAGCTTTCCTCCTTGATGCGCTCGAGCGGGCGGTCGCAATCCGGACAGAGCGGGTGCTCGGGGTCAGCGGGCTCCTCGCCCGCCGCGATGCGTTCCTCCTCGTGATGGCGCACCTGGGTCTCGGTGAAGTAGGTCTCGTCCGGACGGCAGTACCAGCCGTCATAGGCGTCCTTGTAGATGTAGCCGCGCTCGAGCAGCGTCTCGAGGAACTTCTGGACGCCCGCGATATGGCGCGGCTGCGTGGTGCGGATGAAGTCGTCGTTGGAGATGTTGAGCGTCTGCCACAGATCGCGGAACGCCGGCTCCATGGAATCGCACCATGCCTGCGGGGAGTCGAAACCGTTCTTCTCCGCGGCCTCAGCAACCTTCTCGCCGTGCTCATCCATACCTGTGAGGAACTTGACGTCACGGCCGCACGCACGCTGGAAGCGCGCCTGGACATCAGCCATAACGGTGCAGTACGCCGTGCCGAGGTGTGGGCGGGCGTTCACGTAGTAGATAGGCGTGGTGATGTAATACGAAGGCTGCGTATGCTCCATGATGCGCGTCCTTTCTTTCACGGCACAGGGCCGATAGGGTGTGACACAAGACGCGGTCGGCGCCGCGTCAGCTAAAGAGGGATTTTACCGCAAACGCGCGTCTTGCATGTCGAGTACCAGCGCGTACACGTCACGACGTTTGCGAGAGAACCGCTGCGAAAGACGTTTGGCGATTGCCGAGGCGGCCTCTCCCGCATCGAGCGCGGCCTCGATCTCTGTCCTCAAAGCGGCATCGACGTCGTCCGCGCCGCCTGCCGCACCCGTCGGGAAAGCGGCCCTCAGGGCAGCGAGCTCCTCCGCATCGGGCGGAGCGACTACGATAACAATCTCCCCTTTGAGCTCCTCGCGCTCTGCCACCTCGCGGGCGAGCTCTGCGACAGGAAGGCGAAGCACCTCCTCGTGCAGCTTGGTGAGCTCGCGACAGAGCGCAGCCTCGCGACGGGGATATGCCTCGGCAATAGCAACGAGCGTCGCCGCCGCACGATGGGGCGATTCGTAGAACAGAAGCGCTCCCGGAACCGGCGCGAGCTCCGCGAGGCGCCGCACGCGCTCCCCCGCCTTGCGCGGGAGGAATCCCTCAAAAAAGAAGTGCTCGCACGCAATGCCCGAGCTCACCAGCGCCGCGATGCACGCGGTGGGACCCGGTATGACCTCAACGTCAACGCCCTCTGCGCGCGCGGCGTCGACGAGCACCTGTCCGGGGTCGGAGACACCGGGCATGCCCGCGTCGGAGGCGAAGGCGATGGTCTCTCCCGCGAGCATCCGCTCGACAAGGCCTGCCGCACGTGCCGCGATCACGTTCTCGTCGCAGCGGACGAGTGGTTTGCGCTGGCCGATGTGCGCCAAGATCTTGCCGGTCACGCGCGTGTCCTCGCAGCACACGGCATCCGCCTCGGAAAGCGCCTGTGCCGCGCGGGGAGACAAATCCCCCAGATTGCCGATAGGCGTTCCCACTACATAGAGCTTGCCCGCGGCGGGCGAGTCATCCGCATGCGTGCGCATATCAGACCGCCTCGCTAATCGAGCATGGCACGCTCGAGCGCACCGAGCGCCACGCGGGCGTCCCAAGCGGCGATGCGCTTCTCGGTTTTCCACGTCTGGAAGAACCACCCCGCTGCGTCGGAGAAGGAGGCGAGCTGGTTCGAGATGAACACGCGCCCGTAGGCAGCATGGCCCTCCGGAGTGATCGAGGCGTTGGCGAACACCGCCGCGCCGGACCACTCGCCCACAATAACGGGGAATCCCGCCGAACGGGCCTCTTTGATGAGCTTGCGGTTGCGAGCAATCGCCGCAGAAAGGCCGCGCGGGCTCGTGATGTCCTGGGCATTGTCGTCGCGATAGTGATACAGGTGCACGTCCATGATGGCGTTCTGGTACTTGTCGCCGCTCATGAAGTGCTTCCACGCGCCGGGGTCGCCCGAAGCGGAGAACACCACCGCTTTGTCCTCCGGCATGTGTGCGCGCACGAGCTCGTAGGCGTCGCGGTAGAAATTCCTCAAGTAGTGACGGGGAATGCCGTCGCTTGTGGTAAACAGGTTCACACGCCGGCTCATAATCGGCGAGTCAAGCAACTCCAGACCGATCAGACCCTTGCGCGACCCGTAACGGACCGCAAGACGCTCGAGAACGTTCAGGGCGATATGACGTCCGTTGGTTGAGGAATGCCATGCGGCGGTCGACTCGGGCGTGCTCGGCGTGGCGTTGGAATCGCCCTGCCCGCCCGGCACGGTCGCCAAATCAAGAAGCACGCCCATGTCGTACTTCTCTGCCCACTCAAAGGCGCGGTCGATATAGTCGACCAGGGGGATGTAGATCTCAGAC
The DNA here is from genome assembly GCA_959602875.1 of uncultured Collinsella sp. Classification (GTDB taxonomy): domain Bacteria; phylum Actinomycetota; class Coriobacteriia; order Coriobacteriales; family Coriobacteriaceae; genus Coprousia. The sequence continues at coordinate 14,668 of CAUGVQ010000010.1, forward strand.
TCGCTCTGCGAGCCAAAGGTGTACCACGGCACCGGGAGACGCACGGCGTTCAGGCCAATTGCGGAGATGCGGCGGAAGTCGTCTTCGGTTATGAACGTCTCCAGATGTTGACGCACGCGCTCGTTGAACTTGGTAGCGCCGAGCGCCGCCTGCAGCTCCGACACATTGGAGGCGCCGGTGGCAGCAAAGAGCGAGGGCGTGACCCACGGCTCGGGAAGGAACCATCCAGAAAGGTTGACGCCGCGAATTCTCTCGAACATACCCGCTCCATCCTCATCGCTCACACTGCTCGCACAATCGTGTCCATGAGTATAGCCGATGCCCCATGCGCCCGAGAGCGCCGGCGCAGACGCAGTTTTAGAAAAAGAAATTTCTCCCTTGACCCTGCGAACGATTTTGGTATATTTAACAAGCTGTTGTTGAGACAGCCCCGGTCAGATAGCTCAGTTGGTAGAGCAGAGGACTGAAAATCCTCGTGTCGGGGGTTCGACTCCCTCTCTGACCACCATCGCAATTCGAGCAAGCCCGCAGACCACCTGCGGGCTTGCTGCTTTTCATCGCACAGATCTTACAGTGGCTCCTCTATTCTGTGCGCCCTTAGAGAAGCGACCTACTGCTGCCGTCCCGCTCCTTCATGATCGCCACGCGCCCATCAATCTTTCTCACCATCTCCGGAAAACCTAGAGACGACAGAAGATGGCTGCCAACCTTATTTCCCTTCAGATAATCTCTGACGAGGCTGGTCAGCTCTCCCAAAAACTCATAGAACTCGCAACCTGTCAGGTATCTCTCGAGCATCCAAACCATCTTGTCGTAGCCGATGTGCTTCCTATCGCCGACATGAGCACAGTACAGCCTCTCGTCATGAGCACAGATGTTTCTGAACTTGACCAATGCCTCCAAGCTCACACGTGCCGTATCGACACCAAAGAATCCGAGAGTCTTGCTGCCGAGATTCCCTGTACTTTCGGCTATCGTCCGACAGACCGCCCTCTTATCGGCGGGCTTCATGAGGTTGAAGAAATGCTCGATGTTGCCGAATGTGAGATCGTTACATAACACCCAGATTGGAACTATGCCGTATTCGCTCCTGTAGTGTTCAATGAACTCTGCAGTGCTCTTTTCCCTTCTCTTCTTGAGCACGAAGGTCAGGCCGCTGATTTCGCTTGCATAATCTTCCTCCGCCTTGCCGTAGCTGACAAACTCCTGTTTTGAACAGTAATTCGATTGCAGCAAGTAGTCGTCATGTCCCCTATGAGCTTCGGCAAAACAATAGGCGACCGCCGTCCTCACCGTCGCTTCAGCTTTTATCAGTCGGTTGAACGTCATCGCCCTCAAAGACCTGTCGAAATCAAACAGGTGGTACAAATCATTGAACGTGGTTCCCTTCCTATACCTATCATCACCAGCGGCATTCGTAGCGTCGTCATCTATGAACGGACGCTTGTACCCGTTGACAATGGAATAATAGCCCTCGCGCTGGAGAATCCTCGGAGTGGCTTGGTCCGTCACCACTCCGCGCGCTTCAAGCAAATCAACCTGTTGATCGATAGTGAGAAACGGCTTGCACATAGCTGCCTCTTTATTTAATAGAAGAGCGGCCACCCCCCGTAGGGGCAGCCGCTCCGCGGACGCGAGTCCCGTAGGATCCTCGCGTCAATACCGCTGTCCCATACTATATCCATGCACTTACGAATTCACAACTGTTTGACATCGACAGGCGCTCAAGCACCGAAGCTGCGGCCGGACAACGCAACAAGCGCCAAGGGGGCACCGCAACATGAACTGCGATGATGCCTCCCTCTCCATCCAAGAATGCAACATCGATTGGACAGACCATAAAGCTGGTGTGCACCGAGCTACATCGAGGAAACCCCAGCACGCGTGGAGGACTGCCGGCAGATAAATCGCCCACCGCTCCGATGAGCCCAGTCAAACGAGTAACGAAATACTCTGCCACCTTAAGCTCGCAATCGTCCCACCCTAGCTCCCGCATTGCCCGCTGAAACCCGTAGGGGTCGCCACGAGGAGCGCAACGCGTTGCCTCGCCTCGCCATAAGCCACCAAGCCGCTCGGCAACTGCCGCGCCGAACCCTATCAATCTCTTTGTAAACGGCCGCACTATGCCACCACCCCCGGTCTCCAAGGATCTACCGTTATCGAGCGTGTATGCGTGAGCTCAAGAGGCGCGCCCAAAGACACGCCCGCAATAGAGAGAGCGCCCGGCCAAGGCTGGAATCGCATCTCACAGCGATAGGTGTGCAGCGCGCCCACCAACTCCAGCACGCCCCCATCCGTCGATGCGCCCCGCTCGCCGGCAACGGAAATCAACACACGGTAGCCCTCCATGGCCTCCTCGAGAGAGGCAGCCACACGCGCGGCGCCGTCGGTAGCGCCCGAGTCTCCTGGAGGCGAAACTGCCTGAGCCATGACCACGTCCGCCACAACATGATCGAAACGTGCGACCGCGCAGACAAAGAGCATCACGTTGTAGACCAAGATTGCGAGGATCAGCAGCACCGGCAGCACGACGGCCATCTCTACCGTCGCCTGGGCCTTGTCCTCCGCAACAGGGACGCCCGCTCTCATGTCTTTCCACCTCCCAGCAAATCTCGAACGCGCACGGTAAGGGGGAACGAGCCTCCGCCCGGAAGGGGAATCTCGGCGATGGTGAACGTCGACTCCTGTATAGCCTCAACCGCACCGTAGCCCATCGCCTGCAGCAGCGCCGCAGGATCGGTGGTCCCAACTGCGATGGACCGCAACCGCTCCTGAACGTCCGCTAATCCCGATACCCCGGCGTGCGCCACAACGTTTGCCGAGTCGGTAAGCACCGGCTTCATGAGCGTAAGGTCAGCCGGTTCGAGGTCGAGCGCCTTCACCGCATCGTCCACACGGTCCTCAAGCCATGTCGCCAAAGGCCCCATCCCCCATTGCTTGAGGCCTCCAAGCAGGTCATCCATCACACCCGAGAGCTTTCCGGTCAAATCCCCATACGAGACTAGAAGGCGGCCCCATAGGCCCATCACATCGTCAACAAGTCCAATCGCCCCGCCATCTGCGCGCTCTGCAAACGTGCTGAGAAACTCTGAGAGCACGTTGTTCTCGGCAGTCGCTTTATCGGGAGCCAAAAAGGCACCCGCCACAGCCCCGCGTGATGCAACAGACGTCCCCGGTGCAAAGGCACTTGTAACCTCCGCGGGCGTAGCGGACTCACCGGTCACCGCAAACCCGAGTGTGCCGTTTCTACCCGGCGGCGCTATGCGGGGACGCTTTCCGCCGAGCACAGATAGCGCATCGTCAAACGCGCTCGCGGCGCCTTCTGCCTCCCCTCGCGCCTTCTTCTCGATAGCGAGTTCCTCGTTGCGACAGTTGACATAGTCCTCAAGCGCCAGCGTGAACGCGCGCAAATGATATTCGTAGCCGTTGTCAATCGAGGTGGAAGCAGCGGGCGTCTTACCCACGTCGCCCACGCCGAAGCGGCAGACCTCGCACTCGCGCGCCGCCCCGGTTTCGGTGGCGGACAAAGCAAGCAAAGGTCCTGACGCGCCAGTCGCACCCGGACACGCCGATCCGTAATGGAGAGTAAGCCCCTCATCCTCATAGCTTGAGGGCCAGACCGCCTCACGATACAGCTCACTTGCACGTACCTCATCGGTATTACGGGGTAGCAAAGGCACCGTCGAAACGACAACGCCATCAATCTCCTCCACGCGCGCACCCTCGAACTCCTTCAGCGCAAAACGGTAAAACGCCTCGCGCGCGGCGGCATCCGCGGCCGCCTCCGTACCGGCGCCCTCCGGCGCGTTGTGCTCAAGACGCCACCGATAATACGCCCGTGTTCGGTCGATGGCGACCTGCGGGCTCCATGTGACGCTCGACGCATAATCCGGGTTCTCGGCTGCCGAGAGACCCGACAGGCTCGCAGCCCTCTCCTGCATATTCGCGCCTTCTTTTCCGCAGTCAGCCAGCCACGCCTCTCGCTTGGCGTCTTCAGACGCCTCTGCGGCGCGCGCCAGCTCCTCAGCCGCCTCGTCCAAGCGCTCCGAGGTCTCCTTAAGCCCCTGCGTGGGGACGCCTGAACCCTCTAGGGCGGGAAAGGACGATGCGCTCTCCCGCGGCGCAGCGATCGCCGTTCCCGTGTACGTTATCTTTTCTGAACCCTGAGCCGCGCATACGCGCGTCCCGTTCGCCGCCACCAGATAGGGAAGGGCATCCTCCAGCTTGGACAGACCTTTTGAGGCGGAGGCGGCGAGGTCGTTTCTCAGCTCGAGCATCCGTATGCCAGCATCGACGGTCTTCTTCGCTACCGCCTGACCACCCGGAATCAGAAGGCCAACAAGCCCTGCCCCGGTCGTGCAGAACCCAGCGAGCCCCATGCTGAGAACGGCCGCATCGACCACCGTCGCAGCGGTGCGATAGGAAGATACAACGTTCGCCCCGGCGAGCGCCGTCGCATCGGCCGCTGCCTGCACCTCACTCGATCGCGCCGCACTCCACACCGCCGTTGCCGCCGAGAACAATAAGGTCAGCACAACCAGCATTGAAACGGCGGCAGCAACCGTGGTGTACGCGCCGTCCTCTATGAACAGCTCAACTCCAAGATGCGATCCACGTCTCATAGCTTCCCTCCAGCCAAGACGGACGCCCCTCGTAAGAGACCTCGACTCTCACCAGCACGTCTCCCTGTCCGTTGCGCTCTCCCCACAGCCCGGCAAATGCCCCCAACACGGGCAACGGTTTTACCGCTCCCTCAATCTCAACGCGGACCTTTCCCGCCCCGGAGGATGCGGCAGAAAGCTCGATGTCCCAGGAAAGGGGACCTCCCTCGTGAAAAAGCGCTAGGTCGGGGACGGCTGCGAGCCGACGGAGCGTAAAGGCGCGATACGCCTCCGCATTCCCATCGGAGCCCGTGACCATAAGGCGTGCGGTCTCTGCCGCCGCCCCCTCCATAACCGCGCGCGTGTACAGCAGGCACACCGGCTGCAACGCCAACAGGAGTACGAAGAGAAAACTCGGCAACAGAAGCGCCGCCTCCACCGTCGCCTGGCCTTTGCACTCCCCGAGCACCTCAAAACAACGCGATATCGAGCGTCCCCATTCCGTAGAACTGATGGGAGGCAGCCTCTGACGCAAGCGCAACAAACGCCCCTCCCGCCCCCGTCTGCCAGAGCATGCCAAGGACAACGAGCATGCCGAGAAAGGCGCAGAAGACAATCGCGTATTCGACCGTCCCCTGAGCTGAGTCTTCGAACAGAAAGGGGCGTTCAACATCACCGTTCCTCTCAAAGTGAGGGGGCCGCCGACGCCCTGAGCCGCACAACCGTGACCGTAGACCCCTCATCGTTCTCCCCCGCCTCGACCGTCACCATGTCCACCCATCCCTTCCCGTCACTCAAGAGCGCCGCCCATACATTTCCCGCGAGATCGACGTATCCGCTCGTCACCAAATCGACCGACTCGACCTCACGATACACTTCCAGCACCCCGCGCGCCGCCTCCACGATGTCTCTCGACTCCTTCCAAGAGACGCTCGTCGAGGCCCTTTCGGCCCCATCCCGAACGTCATCCTGCGCGAGGATGTCCATAAACGTCGCAAGAGACGCAGTCTCCCCTCCCGCCTCGTCACTGGATGCGCTTCCCGCCACAGACGCACCCTTTTCTGACGCGCTCTTCCCCTGCGGAGCAACAGCCTCTGCATCGCCTTCGGTCACGGCGGGAACAACCCCCTCATCTCCGCCCCCTTGATCAAAGAAGCACCAGGAGGTATACAGCAGCACCGCTAAGAGCAGCGTGAGGCCGATGCCGCGAGCCCTCGACGAGAGACGCGACCGGCAAAATCTGCTCACAGGCTGTTGATGCCGCTTGAGATCGCCTGCCAGAGCTCGCTTACCTTGTCACGAAATGCAACGATGGCGATGATTGCGATGACGACGAGCACGCCCACCAAGATGGCGTACTCGGTGGTACCCTGTGCGCTCTCCTCTCTTGCAAGTTTCTTTAGCGAGATCTGAGCGCGCCTCACAAGGTCGCCTGTCCACGTCACAATATGCTCAGCTCCGTGAACGGTCAGTAATCCGTCGATGTTCCAAGCCATGGTGTCCTCCTTACCACATACCGCTCGCCGCAGCGAACGGGCCCAATATAGACAGCAACAACGCCGGGAGGATGAGCGTGCCAGTGGGTATGAGAAGCTTCACCGGCGCGCGCTCTATCTGCCGTTCCACCTCGGCGCGGTGCGCCGATCTGATTTCCCGGCTTTGCGCGGATAGCGTCTCGGTCAAGGGAGCCCCCAACAGCAGGGCCTCGGAGACTGCGATAGCAAAGGTTTCTAGCACCTTGAGCCGGCAGCGGCGAGCAACGCGCGTGAGCTCCTCCTCTCGGGTACCGGCGCCTATGCGCCAAGAAAGCAGCGCCTCCTCGAGCGCGACTGCCAAGGGGGAGTCGCGCGATGCGCAATAGAGCTCGAGCGATGCATCGAACGACAGTCCCGCGGACAGGCCGAGGTTGACGACATCGATCATCTCCGAAGCCTCGGAAAGCGTGGTCACCGGCGCCGCTCGCTGCCTGCGCGCACGGACCGACCTCTCAAGGGCACAAGCCCGCTGCACTAAAGAGGCGCGAGCCTGCTTGAGGTGCTCTATCAACCACAACCGGTCGGCAAGCGGCCAGGATGTCGCAAAGGCGACCGAGGCCGCAGCCGACGCACCCGTCGCCGCCAATAGAGCAGACGAATCGACCATCACGCCCTCACCTCCATGATCCTCCTGATGAGAAGCCAAGCGCACACGTCAAGCGCCATGGCAACCGCTATGGCAAGAGCCCCTCCGGGCGATGCTGCGCCTGCGCGGAAATCCGACGAGAGCAAAGTGAGCGCCGCCATCATCGCCACAGGCATGACACCGACGAGGCGCGCGGACAACCGCGCTTGAGCGGTCTTAACCTCGAGCCGCCGAGCGAGCTCTATGCGCTCTCCCACCATCGATGCCGCATTCGCGAGAAGGTCCTTAAGCGGCGCTCCCGTGCGCTGGGAAACAACGAGTGCACTCGAGACGAGGTCCATCCCCGGTGCCGGCAGGCGCTCGAGAAGGCCGTTGAGGGCATCTGTGGCAGAAAGGCCGCAGGATATCTCGAGCGATGCCTGCAGAAACTCAGAGCGAACGGGCTCTTGTGCATGGTTGCCCACAAAGCGCAAGGCCTGTGCCAGAGAGTGCCCCGATCCCAGCGAGATCGCCAGCGCCTGAAACGCCTCGGGCATGGCGCTCTCCAACGCCTGGCGCCGCTCACGCCCTCGGCGCGCCGCACGGGCGGCGCACCACCCGAGCGGGAGCGCCGCGCCCACAGGAATTCCCAAGGGGGATAGTGAGATAACTGCACCGGCGAGAGCTCCCGCGCAAACGCTTGCCTCAAGCGCTCCGCGGGCAAACGCGCGATCCGCAACCGCGCCTTCCGCGTCGCGACCGAGCACACGGAGAAGCTCGTCGGCCCAGCCGTCCACCGTCGTCGCCCACAGCGCAGGAACCGGAAGGGCAGCACCCAGCCGACGAACAGCGATGCGAGCTGCCATCTTTCCCCCGGCAACCGCCGCATGCCAATCTCCCCGCAGGGCGTCCGCCGCCTTCACCAGCATGGCGGCATGCCAAGCGCCGAAACTCGCAGAGAGCGCTATGAAACCGGGCAAGATTGCCTCCATTGCTCCACCTCCTTCTCGGTAAGCGCCCCCGCATCAAGGGCAGTGGCGATAAACGGCGGCTCCTTTACGAGGGTCCACGAGGCGTTCGCACGGTCGAACGTCACATACCGCTCGAGCTTGACCCCGCCTCCCGCGGCGCGCGATACGCCCGAATAGCTCGAGACAAAGCGCCTGCCATCGGGACGCCGCTCGGACATGACGATGCCGTCGAGCGCGAGGGCAATCTGATCCTCGATAAGCTCTGAGGGCAGATTGATCCCGTAGCGGGCAAGGAGGGTGAGGCGCACCACCGCCTCCTCCTCGCTTCCCGCATGAAGCGTCGTGAGGGAACCGTCGTGTCCGGTCTGCATGGCGCTCAGCATGTCGATGGCCTCGCCTCCACGGACCTCGCCCACCACGATGCGGTCAGGGCGCATACGCAGGGAGTTTGCCACTAGATCGCGTATGGTGACGGCGCCCTCTCCTTCGATGGACGCCTCGCGAGCCTCCAAGCGCACCACATGGGGATGACGCGCGAACTTGAGCTCGGCGGAATCCTCTATCGTCACGATGCGCTCGCCTACGGGAATCTCCGTGGAAAGCGCGTTCAGAAGCGTCGTCTTCCCCGAACCCGTGCCTCCCACGACTGCCAGATCCTGCCTCAGCGCTACGGCGCACGAGAGCAAGCACGCATACCACTCAGGAAGGGACCCCAGCTCCACAAGCTCGCGAAGAGACGTGATGCGGTCCGAGAACTTGCGTATGGTAAGCGCCGGCCCATCTATGGCGATGGGCGGGATCACCACGTTGACGCGGTAACCGTTCTTGAGGCGAGCGTTTACGAGCGGACTTCGCTCGTCGATGCGGCGACCGAGCGGCGCGATGATGCGATCGATGAGGATGCGGATCTGCTCGTCGCTCTCAAAGAAGTTCTCCATGGGATGGAGCGTTCCCCCGCGCTCAAAGAATGACGAATGGCAGCCGTTCACCATGATCTCGGTCACCGAGTCATCCTCTATGAGCGGCTGCAGGGGGCCGAGTCCCACGATGTCGTCGAGGATGCCGTCGACCATCTCCTCACGCGTCGCTGGGTCAAGCTCTAGCATGTCCTGGGCATTCACCACCGCTTCCACCGCGGGGCGCAGCTCATTCCGCGCATGGTCGACATCCTCATCGGCAACCAGACGCGTCATCTCGTCGTAGCCAACGCGCTCCATGGCATGACGCTTCACCGTACGCACCATGCCTTGCCTACGGCTGAGCACAGGAGACGCATGAACGGACGTCTCTGCGGTAGCACGCTGCACGCGTTCCATCACGCTCATCTTGCGTCACCTCCACGGTGCCATGGAAGCCGAATGCGAGGCCTCTCCGACGTATCCGCAGCCGGCACCTCTTGGCTCGTTATGCTGAATCCGAGCTCCCTCAGCAGCTGGTCTGTGAACGCGCAGGCACTTGACCGGAAAGAACCGGCGTGCGCAAAGGCGTCTGAGAAATGTCCGATGGATGCGAGCCCTGTGAGCTCCTCACCGCCATCGGCGATGCGCCCCTTGCAACCGAGGGCTGTCGTGAACTCAAAGCGCGTAGCAGCGTCCTCGCCACCGTGCGGCGACAAGCGGTTGAAGACGCTCGCCATCTTGGTACGGGAAACACCGAGCCTCCCGGCGAAATCTATTGCACGCTCCGCAGAGGAGATGGACCCCACGCCGGCATCCCCCACCACAAGGCAACGGTCGCAAGAAGCGACTGCAGCGGCAACCGAATCACTCCAATACAGAGAGGTGTCTGCCACGATGAGGTCTGCCTCGCCGCGCATGACCTCGATCAGCTGCTCCACCGCGGGCGCCATGAGCTCCGCATGCTCAGGAGCCCGCACCGGTCCCCACAGCGTAAGCCCCGGCGCGACACGCATGGACGCGTGCACGATGTCCTCCTCGCCAAGCACCCCCGATCGTGCCGGACGCTCGAGCGCAAACACGTCGCTCGGCTCCTCGATGCCCAAGATTGCATACAGATTCCCAAACATAAGGTCCAGGTCGAGCAGGGCGCAGCGCAGGCCCACCTCTGCGGAACGCAAGGCGAGCGCTGCAGCGACCGTCGTCTTTCCACAACCACCGCGGCCAGATATGAGGGTGATGAGAGGGGCTCCACCTCGCTCATTTCGAACGGGGCGGGAGCGCGGTGTCGCACTTCGTGCCAAGGGCGTCGGCGCCACATCCCTTACGGAAGGCAATGCGGAAGCATCGTTCCCAGCAGATGCGAATGCATCGGGCTCATCGAGGTCATCGGCGTAGTTTGCGTGGGGCAGATGCTCCTCAGGGGCGCCGCCATGGATGGCTCCCTCGACAACGCGGGTCAGCCTACCGGTATCATGCGGCGCCCCAGAAGCAACGTCATCGCAGCCTTTGTCCCCATCCCGTATCGCGGCCATGTGCCCCGTCTCCGCACCGGCCTCTCTTTCCCTATCGGTCGGGACCTCGCCCTGTCCCGCGATGACCTCGTTTGCTCCGGCATTGAATAGGCGCGCTGCGAGTGCAGCGTCCGCCCGTTCTGCCACAACAACAATCTGGACAGCAGTACCGCTTTGGCAAAGGCACTCGACCAAATCCAGAAGGTCCCCTTCGGCGTCCGTCTCCCGCCCGATCATTACCGGCGTCCGCTCCCCCGAGCGGGCAAATGCCTCAATCACACGTAGCAACGATTCGCCGTCCCCTACGCGCAGAATCTTCGCCCGAGAGTCGCGCAACTCAATCTCGCGCTGTAGCTCCGGATACCTATCGCAGGCGCAGCATGCAAGCCAAACGTTTCCCATCATGCAGCCTCCTCGCCGTCCTCGTTGCTAGAAGATTCGGAAGTCGTTTGCTCCCCGGCATCTTTGTCGCCGGCATCTTTGTCGCCGCCTTCGTGAGCATCACCATCAGACGCTTTCTCGTCGCTTGCCGCATCGGGCATGGTGAGGCTTACCGCCCCCTTTGCCGTAGCGGCTAGAACCTCGCTCACCCGCTCGGGATCGATTGCAAGAGTCGCCCAGGTGATGGACGAGGACTCTGACTCCTGGCCGTGCGCGCTCGTATCGATTACGCTCGCGCTGCAAAGGCGATCGGCCACACCGTTGCTCGACACATACACGTCCACCTGATCGTTCGGGGCGATGGCGCCGCCCACAGCATGCTCCTCGTCAACCGCAACAGAGACGGCCACCTTCCCCGCAGGAACCTCGATAGCCCCATCGTGCTGCTCAAGATAGGTCGGACAAATGACCGCGCGGGCGGGAATGGAAGAGGTAACGCGCTGGCCGACGAGGTCCTCAAGCGATGTCTCCGCTTCATCGGGAAGCAGGCTCGCCACCCATTCCTCGACTTGAACATTTGCCTCGCTCAAAACCTCGCCGGCATCCACATCGCGCGAGGCCACGCAGACGCTCACCAGCTCGCCGCCGTACGCAGCAAGCACTTCTTGGCGCGCCCGGTCCGCCTCCGCACGCACCGAGGAGCCATACCAAAGGGCAAGTCCCGCGGCCAGAATGCCCGAGGCAACGCTCAGCATCAATCTTGTAGTCCGTTTCATGCGTCGTACCTCTCATCTCTCGGCCCAAAGCCCATCGGCTCCCCTTGGGACACATTCTCCGAGAGGCGTCCGGAGCCATCCGGATCAATCTGAGAAAGTCCGACGCGTTCTTACCAATCGCTGTACACGTTTCTGACCAGCTTGTTAGATAACAGCATGCAAGTCGGCTTCAATGGTTTGTTTGTTTGCAGTGCGAACTTGAAGCGCTCCAAAGTGACGCAAAATGGGCCCAAATCGCCCCATTTGGCAGAAAAAGCCCTCCGCGCCGCGTAGCGGAGGGCGATCTGATCGGTCTCTGACACCGGTGGAAAAGTACAGGGCCGCGCGTGCCAACTAGAGCTTCACATCGGGGTCGAGGCTCTGCGCGCTCACGCGCATCTCCCGTGCAAGGGCAAGGCATGCCTCGAGTCGCACCTCGTCAATCTCTCCCACTTCAACAGCCTCGCGCACCGCACAGCCGGGTTCGTGGGTATGGGTGCAATCGTTGAATCGGCAGCCGTGCGCTGCCTCAACCACCTCGGGAAACACACGGGCAAGCCCCCGCTCATGCCCCACGAGCGGCAGGCTCCTCAAGCCCGGGGCGTCCGCAATCACACCCGCGCAGGGAAGCTTCACCATCACGCGGGCGACCGTGGTGTGGCGCCCCGCATCGTCGCGCGCGCGCACCGCGCTCGTCTCAAGCGCCTCATGACCAAGAAGCGCATTCAGAAGGGTAGATTTGCCGGCCCCGGACTCGCCCAAGATCATGGCGACCGTGCCCTCGGGCACGCAGGCACGCACAGGGTCAAGCCCCTCGCCCGCAAGCGAAGAGGTCACAACCACATCCACGTGCTCGCCCACAAGACGCCGCACGCGTGCGACCTCCTCGGCAAGCTCCTCAGGCGTGCAGCGGTCCGCCTTGGTGAGCACCACACTCGCCGCAGCGCCGCAATCCGCCGCAAGCACAAGGGAGCGAGCGATGCGGTCGAGCAGCACCTCGCCTGCACCAAGCGCCGCAACGATGAGCACCCGGTCGACGTTGGCGCAGAGGACCTGACGCTCGCCGCGGTTCTTGCCGCGCCAGCGCTCAAAGGTAGAGCGACGCGGGAGCACGCGCTCGATAACCCCCCTGTCATGCCCGGGTGCTAGGCGGACCGCCACAGCATCGCCCACAGCGGGCAGAGCCATATCGTCTTTCTCGCGGTTACGCTTGGCAAAGCTCACCGCGTGCTCGGCTCGAAATGTCGTGCCCTCGCAGGCGACCAAGGGAAATCCGCGATCGAGCCTGATCACAAAACCGATGTGCATCTCATCGGGCGCCTCGGCCTCGGCGCAAAACTCCTCAAACGCACGGCACTGGGCATCGTCAAGCCGAAGATTGCTAAACGCAGGAGCATCTGCCAAGGCATCGACGGGAGGCAAGTCCCCCAGTTGAACGACTTTGTCGCGCACCTCAGCCGAGCCACGGTCACGCCGTTGGCCGCGCGCCTTCTTTGCCATAGAGAACTCCCGCCCTGTCAAACATCTTGTCTTGCCCATCTTATCGCACCGGTACGAACGTGCCCTAGCAAAAAGGGCCGGGCGCAATCCCGGAGGGTGTTTCCCGCAGCCGCGAAGCGGCGAGGACCACACCCGAAGGGATTGCACCCGGCCCATATTGATACATGCGCTTTACGGTCCTATACGTTTGTTGACGAGGATGAATCAGGGGTTGTTTCCGCCTCGGCGAGAATCTTCTCAACGTTCTTCTTGGCGTTAGTCGTACCCACCTTGAGCACAATCGAAGCCGCAGCGCCAATCACCAGGAGAACGACCCCCGCTACGCCGAACCCCGTACCGTACCCGCCGAAAAATCCGCCATATCCCAAAAGGAACCCGACTGCAACGAGCGAGTACGCCAGACGAAGCCAAACCGTCAGTCGCTGAATGGCAACGGTTTGAAGCCGAGCCTCGCGCAACGCATCGGAACGAGTCCACTGAGAGGTATCGAGCGGCTTCAGCATGGGAAACTCCTTATCAACAACAAGTGCAAAAGGCGAGAGCCCGCGTTGGGGGGGGGTAACGCGGGCCCTTGCGGAAGAGGGGAGGCTAGACCGTAGGAGCAGCGATGGTCGCAGCGCCAAAGAAGCCCACGAGCGCGCCGATGAAGGCAATTACCACGAGGACCAGCATGGTGACGATCGGGCTGATCTTCTTCTTGGTCATGAGCCACCAGCACAGCACGGTGAAGATGAGCGGCAGGAGCTTGGGATAGATGCCGTCGAGCGTGCCCTGAAGCGTGCCGCCGCCGGGAAGCTCAAGCGCAGTGGAGATGGAAACCCAGGTAGCTGCCACAGCACCGATGACCATGGTGCCGACCATAACGATTGCGTCGCGCAGCGCCTGCGCGTTGGGGCCGACGAGCGCCTCGACGGCCTTGCCGCCCATGTCATAGCCACGATAGTAGGCAAGCTTCATACCAAAGTAGGCAAGCAGGTTCCAGACCACGATGTAGAAAATCGGGCCCAAGATGGAGCCGCCCTCGGAAAGACCCATCGCAATACCGAGCAGAATAGGGATGAGCGTACCGACGATGAGCGAGTCACCGATGCCGGCGAGCGGGCCCATAAGGCCGGCGCGGATGCCGTTGATGGTCTCGTCGTCAATGGCCTCGCCGTTGGCGCGGGCCTCCTCGAGGCCGGCCGTGACGCCCACAATCATGGAGCCGATCTGCGGCTCGGTGTTGAAGAATGCGGAGTAGGTCTGGAGCGCCTTGGCCTGATCGTCCTTCTTATCGTAAAGATCCTCGACGATAGGAAGCATAGAGACCAGGTAACCGAAGGTCTGCATGTGCTCCTGCGAGAAGCAGGTGAGGTTGCCGTAGTACCAATTGCGGAACGACTTGGCGAGAGCCTTCTTCGAGACCTTCTTCTTGCCGGCCTCGACTGCAGTGTTGTCAGCCATTAGATGTCCTCCTCTTCCTCATCCGTATCGGAGCTGAGAGCGACAGCGCCGGAGCCAATCGATGCGAGCTTGAGTTTCATGGTGGAGATGTTGAAGTTGATGAGCGCGAAGAAGCAGGCGATGGCAGAGCACGCGATAAGGTTGCAGCCCATAACCGCGGCCAGCGTGAAGCCGAAGAAGAACGTCAGGAAGTCCGTCGGCTTGGCAATGACCTGCTTGAGCAGGATGGCGATACCAACGCAGGGCAGAAGCGAGCCAACCGCAAAGAGCGTCTTCATCGCAAGGCCGTCCATGGGAAGGTTCGCCAGGAGCGTGTCGACCATGCCCTGACCGGCAAGCGCGATAGCAAAGGTCGGGATGAACGAGCAGATGATGTGCGAGATCCAAGGCAGCACCATGTCCACGAGGTAGAGCTTGTGGGTATCGCCCTTCTCGAGCCACTTCCAGCCCATGCCCTGCCACACGAGGTTGATCGTTGCAGTGCCATAGAACAGAATCGCGCCGAGGGTGCCGAGGGTGGCGCCAAGGGCCGTAGCGAGCGAAGCGGCCTCAGCGGACGCCGGATCGAGCCCGGCAGCGTGAATAGCGACCATCGCCAGCGGGATGCCCATGTAGCAGGCAGCGCGGACATCTGCGGAAACGGTGCCGCCCGGCGTCACGAGGGCGATGTAGACGACCTGGATGGCGGCGCCCACGATAATGCCCGTCTGAATGTCGCCCAAAATGATGCCGACCACGAGACCGGCGACGAGCGGGCGGCCAAGCGTGTAGTTACCGATACTGGTTCCGCCGAGGCCGGGCATCGATGCCAGGCAGGCGAAGAGTCCCAGCAACGCTGCTTGGAACACGTTGATTTCCATGTGTTACCCCTTTCCTTCCTTCAGCCCCTCGTGGGGACCGTTTATCTCCTCTCGTGCATTATGGTTGCACGAGTCGGATGCCTCAATAGCACGCCGGCTTAGAACCCAAACTGGCCGCGGAACTTGCTCCACTCGCCAATGCCCTTGTCGGGAATCAGGCGGAAGTCGACCGTATAGCCTGCGTTCGTGATATCTTCGAACGCCTGGGCCTCCTCTTGGGTGATGGACTGGTTGTTGCCGAGCTTCACCGTACCGGGGCGGTCGTTGCAGGGGCCCACGATGACGGTCTTGACGTCGTCCGGCACAAACCCAAAGTTCACAAGGATCTCGCGCATGTCGAGCGGGTTCTTGGTGATCAGGAAGTAGCGGGTCTTGCTGTCACGCACCGTCTGGGCCTTCTCCTTGAAGTGGTCCATCGTCCAGACAAACGTCTTCTTGTCGGGCGCGGCGCTCTTGTAGGCGCTCTTGAGCACCGGATTGGAAGCGGCGGCGTCATTCACGGCGATGATGCCGTCGCACGGATACTCAACGGCCCAGCGAGTCACGGTCTGGCCATGGATCATACGGTCGTCGATTCGGATAAATGAAATCATGGGGTTCTCCTCTCCCACGTTCGGCTATGCGTTCAGCTGCACAGCCCTTTACCTGCCACTTTTGGCCCGAGCCCTTAGTTGCTCCGCCGTCTGGTTAAATGTCGTCCTCGTCATCCTCGGACACCGCGAGCTCAACCTGACGAGCACCTTCATGGGCCTCGGTAAGCATTTGCGCAACGAGCGCAGAGGTCTCCGCGGTCTCGAGTCCCATGAGCGCGGTCATGGCCATGGGAAGATTCATGCCGCCAAGCGCCGTGGTATGGGCAAGCAGGCCACGATCAGCCAGAGCGTTCAGCGTATTGGTGAGCGGAGACCCACCGATAATGTCACCGAGGACGATGACCTCATCCTCCGCCGTAATATGAGCGAGAACCTCATTCACGCGTGCCACAAAAGCGTCCGCACCCATACCATCCTCGAGGCTGGCACTCAGAACGTCAGGGCGCTCGCCCATGAACATCTTGAGCACGCCGTGCAGACCCGGAGCAAATGTTCCGTGGCTCACCAGAAGCAGATACCGCATTGCAACTCCTTTCCCCGCGACACGCGCGATAGTTGCCATATCGTGTCGTTGCAAAATAAATAATAGTGTTAACTATGTACGGCTGAAATAATCACCGGTGAACGGTAGAACGTCGTTCCGTTAACGGTAGCAACTATTATCAATTAACAACTAAACGGTAGTTTTTCGCAGGTGAACGGTAGGTTTGCCTCAACTCTTACCAAAAGGTGTTAACCATCTATGAAACGGTCGACCTTTCAGAAGCATTCACCTGCAAGGACCCATACAAAGGCATGCTCGAAAACAACAACACCCCTCAGTAGCGAGGTGCGAGCATACATCATTTTTATGCGGCAGCTTGTCCGCAACGCACGTTTCTACAGCTATTCGCGCCGCTTCTTTTTGGGCTTCTCAAAGGGCTCGCGATCATAGGTGATGCTGTACGCCTTCTCCAACACATTCACGAGCTCTCGCGCGCTATCATCGCCAAGCGACGCAAGCTGCTCCGCCACAGCGTTAACGCTATTGTCGCCTTGCCGCTTGGCGTGCTCCACACCGGCGGGCGTGGCCGAGACGAGCACCTTGCGGCGGTCGTTCTCATCGTTCTTTCGCTCTACGTACCCCTTGTACACGAGCGAGTCCAGTATGCGCGTCATGCGTGGGCGGGTATAGCCGAGGGTATCAGCAAGCACCGATGGATTCATAGCGGTACCTTTGTCGCAAAGATACTGCAGAACAGGCGCCTCCCCTACTGCAAGGGAACGAGCCGTGCCAAGAGATCCCTTGGCAAGTCCCTGGGAATATACAATCAGTTTTCTCGCTGCAGCCTCATAATCCATGGCGCCCGACATCACTTCAAATCCCACACCTTCCCGCACAGGGGAAGGATAATAGCTAACATCATTAACTGTTGCTATCATACCAAACTCACCTCATCAACCAACCAAATAATGTGATTCTCGGTAAGCGAATGTTTTGGCTACGCGAGCCGCGCAGACTCGACCACAAGCCCCTCTGCGATGAGCGCTTGGGCAATCCCGTCGTGATCGTTGTCCGACGTCTGACGCGGAAATACAGCTCGAAGTTCTTCTGGCGCATTAGCCATAAGGTAGCCCTTACCTACCGCCTTTAGCATGGGCATATCGTTGTAGCTGTCGCCAAACGCGAGTGCGTCCGCTGGATCCGCACCCCACAGCTCGCAAAGAGTCCGCACCGCATTCGCCTTGTTAGTACCCTGCGGCATTACCTCAATAAGAATGTCCGAAGAGCGCATGATGGTAAGGGCGGAAAAGCGCTTGCGAAGCGCATCTTCAACTGCAACCGTCTGCTCCGGATTGCAGATGAGCAAAAACTTCTGCACCTCATCATAGGCAATGGACGCAACATCACCCTCACGGGCCTCCGCCATCACGATGCGCTCCTCATTCTGGAGCCGAGCATCGTCTTTGCGCGGTGAGACCCAATCTTCAAAGGCGTATGCGCTCCAAGTAAGGTCAAAGCCCTCTTCCTCTATATAGTCGACCACATCCTGCGCTGTCTTTTTGCTAAACCCGTGATGGTAGATAACAGAGCGGTCGCGGTCCAAAATGACGCCGCCGCTGTACGTGACCACCGGGCATACTATTCCGTTCTCTTCAAGCATGGGATAGGTGCCCGTGATACCGCGCGCCGTGACAACAACAAACGGAATCCCCCGCTCCTGTATGGCAGAAATTGCCGCCTTGGTGCGCGGTGTTATATGGTGAGCCGAGTTGAGCAGCGTTCCGTCGATGTCGCTGAAGATGATGGTCTGCCCCGTGCGTTTCTCTGCCGCCATAACACCGCCCCTTTGCCCTCTGTTCCTCTATAGTAGAGAAAACAAATATCATGTTTGTACGGTATGTACCGTACATTTGATACTATAGCAAAAGTCCCGCCGTTTTGCACACAACGGCGCCGACAGCGCACATGCAACGGGAGGCCTAATGGAGCTTTTCTCTCTCATTACCGACGAGCCGCTTGACCTGGCCTCGGCAACCCCACTCTATCAGCAGCTCGAAGATCGCATTGTACGTCTCATTGCTACCGGCGCCCTCGGAACGGAAACCCCGCTACCCGCCGAGACCGAGCTCGCAGAGAAGCTGCATCTCTCCCGTGCCACCGTGCGCCGTTGCTTTGCCGACCTCGTCGAACAGGGCCGTGTGGTGCGGCGGCGCGGCCGCGGCACCTTTGTGGCGCCGCCGTCTGCGGCTCATGGCGGACCCTCGCTCAACTTCTCGCAGCGCATGATCGCCGCTGGACTACGCCCCTCCTCCCGCACGCTCTCCTTCAACCGTGAGCAGGCTGAGATGGACATCGCCCGCAAGCTTGGCGTCGATGTCGGTGAGCCGCTATTCCATGTAGAACGTCTGCGTCTCGCAGACGGACGTCCCATGACACTCGACAACGTGAGGGTGCTCGAAGCGGTCTGTCCCCATCTCGCCGAGGCCGACCTCGCCCATCAATCGCTCTATGCACTCATCGCTCAGAGCACAGGCACCATGCCCGCACGAGCAGAAGAGCATTTCGAGGCCGTAGGGCTCTCCAAACAACAGGCCGTGCTCTTTGATCTTGCGGTTGGGACCCCCGCCTTTCGCATCACACGCGTTACCTACGATGTAAACGAGCGTCCTTTTGAGGTTACCGTCACCCTCGCACCCGGAGATCGCAACAGCTACGAGCTCTCTTCCCCGGGCGGCCTCGCATAGCCGCCAGCCCCGTAAGCTTCGAGTCTGGCCTGGTTTGTGTCATTGGCTCCGCACAGCAAAGGGCCGGGTGCAATCCCAAAGGGTGTTTCCCGCAGCCGCAGAGCGGCGAGGACCACACCCGAAGGGATTGCACCCGGCCCAACTAGGCAGATGCGTACGTGCGCTTACGCGTCCTTCTCCACCGCGCGCATGATGGCCTTGTAGACCTCCATGAGTGGGATGATGAGGAACGCGAGGCCAAGCGCAGAGGCAAGCGCCACCGGCGGCAGCTCCATGAAGCCAAACATCTCGGCCAGGAACGGCACCTCAACCACAACGACCGTCAGGATGAGCGCGAGCACCGCGGCGCCCCAGAGCCACATGTTCTGCTTCTTCATGCTGAAGAGCGACTGACGGCGGCTGCGCATGTTGAAGCAGTGGAAGATCTCGACCATGGAGAGCGTAATGAACGCCATGGTCACGCCCTCCTCGTCGGCCGTTCCGGCGATCATGTCGGCGATGTTGATGTAGCCCATGTCAAAGTACACGCCCACAAAGAAGCTGGCAAGCACGAGCGCGGTGATGATCACACCCTGGACCACGATGTCGAGGCCCATGCCGCCGGCAAAGACGCCGTCCTTGGCGTTACGCGGCTTGCGCTTCATGATGTCGCCCTCGGCACCTTCCATACCAAGCGCGAGCGCCGGGAAGCAGTCGGTCACGAGGTTGATCCAGAGCAGCTGCACGGGTTGGAAGATGGTAAAGCCCACGAGCGTCGCCACAAAAACCGAGAGCACCTCGGCGATGTTGGCGGAAAGCAGGAACTGGATGACCTTACGGATGTTGTCGTAGATGCGACGACCCTCTTC
>CAUGVQ010000011.1 GCA_959602875.1 uncultured Collinsella sp.
TCGATTCAGTACGAGAACGACGACCTCATGCGCGTCTACCACGGCGACGACTACGCCATCGCCTGCTGTGTCTCCTCCATGCGCATCGGTAAGGAGATGCAGTTCTTTGGCGCCCGTGCAAATCTCGCCAAGTGCCTGCTCTACGCACTCAACGGCGGCGTGGACGAGATTTCCAAGAAGCAGATTGGCCCGGCCTACCGTCCCGTGGTGGGCGATACCCTGGACTATGACGACGTCATGGCCAAGTTCCGCGACATGATGCGCTGGCTTGCCGGCGTGTACGTGAACGCGCTCAACATCATCCACTACATGCACGACAAGTACTGCTACGAGGCCATCCAGATGGCGCTCCACGACAAGCACGTCAAGCGCTGGTTTGCCACGGGTATTGCCGGCCTCTCCGTTGTGGCCGACTCGCTTTCTGCCATCAAGTACGCCAAGGTGCATCCCATCCGCGACGAGCAGGGCGTGATTGTGGACTTTGAGATCGAGGGCGAGTTCCCCAAGTACGGCAACGACGATGATCGCGTGGACAAGATCGCGCACGACGTGGTGCACGAGTTCATGGAGTTCATTCGCATGAACGATACGTACCGCGACTCCATCCCCACCACGTCGGTACTCACCATCACCTCCAACGTGGTGTACGGCAAGAACACCGGCGCCACGCCGGACGGCCGTAAGAAGGGCGTGCCGTTTGCCCCGGGTGCGAACCCCATGCACCAGCGCGACACGCACGGCGCCATCGCAAGCCTGTCCTCGGTGTCGAAGCTGCCCTTCCGCGACGCGCAGGACGGCATCTCCAACACGTTCTCGATTATCCCGGGCGCGCTTGGCAAGGAGGACGAGGTCTTCTTTGGCGACATCGACCTGGACAGTCTGGACTTCTCTACGGCTGAGTTCTCGGTCGAGAGCCCGGACTGCGCCGAGTGCTAATGCGCATTTGGGGACGGGGTCGTTTCGTGCAGAGCGGCGGCCCCGGCCCGTGCTAGAAATGTTATGATTGCGCTATCAAATAGCGCTGCTCGCGAAAGGAGCTTTCATGCAGGTCAAGGACGTGCCTCAGGCTCAGGCCGATAATCTGGTTCAGATGCTCGACGCCTACACCGAGAAGGGCGGTCACCATCTGAACGTCAACGTGTTCAACCGCGACACGCTGCTCGACGCGCAGGCTCACCCCGAGAAGTACCCGCAGCTCACCATCCGCGTGAGCGGCTACGCGGTGAACTTCCACAACCTCACCAAGGAGCAGCAGGACGAGGTTATCAGCCGTACGTTCCACAACGCGATGTAACGTCGCGGTAACGCGTCGTAGAACCATCCTCACATAAGGCAGCCTTCGCCCATGCGGGCGGGGGAGATACCGGCCATGGCTTCATAGCTGTGGCCGGTATTTTGTTAGGAAGTGATACATAAATAAGTACGGAAACAGTACATAAATGAGATATTATTAAGGAGCTTGGAATGGAGTTTGAATGGGACCCAGTAAAAAGTGCGGCAAACTTCAAGAAGCATGGGGTGAGCTTTACGGAGGCGCTTGAGCTATTCGGCGATCCTGAACGAATCGAGGTGGCGCTTTCATATCAAGAGGAGCGGCGCTTTGCGGTGGTTGGAATGATGCGGGGGAAGCACTGGACCGCCATCATTACCTATCGTGAGGGGCGAACGAGAATCATCTCGGTTAGACGTTCACATCCCAAGGAAGAGAGGGCATACGATGAAAACCTTTAGCAGCTCAGAAGAGATGGAACGCGTCTTTGATGCGGGTGAGGAGAGCATCCTCGATTATGCTGATATGTCTACGCTAAAGAAGCCCGGGAAAGCAGCGACGAGACGTGTGGCCCTTGACATGAACAGCGCGGCAATCGCGCGACTGGATTCTTTTGCCGAGCGCTACGGTGTGTCGCGACAGGCGCTGATCAAAGTATGGCTGATGGAGCGTATGGATGAAGAGGATGCACGGGCGACTCATCTGAGCGCTCCGACAGTAGTGTAGTTTGCCTTGCAGAGCCTATTTCCGGCCATGGCTTTGCAGCTGTGGCCGGTTTTTTGTTTGAAAATAGATACAACTCGATGAAAACAATTCGACAGTTTTGCTTTTGCCTCTTCACAGGGCGGCGAATGCCTTAGGATTGTCGCCTTGTGTGGAAAAGATGCGCGCCGGCGGCTTTGGCGGTCGCTGGCGTAGTTGATGGGGGAGCAGATGGCCCAAAGTGTTGAGCGCGCGGGTTCGCGTGAGGGAATGAGCGCGACGCAGTGGTTGCCGCTCGTAGGCATGACGTTTCTGGCGTTTGTCTTCAATACGTCTGAGTTTATGCCGGTGGGATTGCTTACCAACATCGCAGCCTCGTTCTCGCTTTCTGAGGCAGCTGCCGGCATCATGATCTCGGTCTACGCATGGGGCGTCATGCTGTTGTCGCTTCCACTTATGGTCGCGGCCTCGCGTTTCTCGTTCAAACCGCTGCTGCTCGGTGTGCTGGCGCTTTTTGTCGCGGGGCAGGCGTGCTCGGCCATCGCACCCACCTTCGAGCTGCTAACGATAGCTCGCCTCTTGGTGGCTGCCGCACACGCCGTCTTCTGGGCGATTGCACCGGTTATGGCTACGCGCATCGCTGGGACCCGCCATGCGGCACTCGCCCTCAGCATGATTGCTACGGGCACCGCCATCGCCTCGGTGGCGGGTATGCCGCTCGGTCGCGCCATCGGGTTGGCGCTGGGCTGGCGCATGACCTTTGGTTTCGTGGGCGTTATCGCCGCGGTGCTCCTGGTTTATCAGGCAGTGGTGTTCCCGCAGCTGCCGGCGGGCGAGCCGTTTAGCCTTCGCCGTCTGCCCGAGCTTCTGGGCAACCGCGTCCTTGTAGCGCTCTATGTGGTGACGATGTGCCTTGCCACCGGCTACTACGCGGGCTACGGCTACATCGAGCCCTTCCTCGGTCAGATCGGCGGGTTTGATGCGGCCACGACGACGGTGCTCCTTACCGTGTTTGGCGCGGCAGGGTTTGTGGCGAGCTTCCTCTTTGCCCGGTTCTTCGACGGTCACCGCTACCGCTTTGTGGGGGCCATGATCGTGGGCTTTACGGCGATGCTCTTTTGTCTGCAGGCGGCTGCCGTATCACTTGCAACCACGGTGGCGGTCTGCCTTTTGTGGGGTATCTGCGGTACGGCGTTTAACATCGCGCTGCAGGCGATGCTGATGGATGCCGCGCCCGAGGACGACGCAACGGTGGCGATGGCCATCTACTCGGGACTCTTCAACTTTGGCATTGGTACGGGTACAGCTATTGGCGGTGTGGTGGTGTCCAACATTGCGCTTTCTGCTATCGGTTATGCGGGCGGCGCGATTGCGCTGGTGGGCGTGATGCTCGCTATCGGCTGGCTCTTCCGCCTGGATCGCGCGGCCCGTGTTGCTCGTGCGGGGCGCATGTAACCGCTTGTGTAACTCGGCGCATTTTGGCGCTTGGATTTCTAAAAACCTGCGAAGTAAGTGGCCTTCTAAAGAAACGGCATCCTGAGCCGTGAGAATTTCTACAAACCCCCAGATAACAGCAGCGTGAGTCATGTAGCGCTGAGGGGATTTTGGGATGGCCCACTTACTTCGCGGGTTTTTGTCTACATTTACACCGCTTTCGCGTGAGCTGGCGTCTCTTCCGCGCGGCGTGGCGCTGCGGGCTGCCGCTACCAGCTGCTTTCGATCTCGCGGATGCGCCGGTAAAGCCATTCGTTGGTGGGCACGAGAATGCCGTGTTTGGCGGCGAGGCGGCAGATGGCGCCCGAGAACTCCTCGACCTCGGTGCGGCGGCGCGCGATACGGTCCTGTGCCATCGAGGGCATGCCGGCGGGATCGAGCGAGGCAATAAGGGTCGCCATCTCGGTGAGATCGGCTTCCCCCATCTGCACACCTTCCGCCTGCCCGACGGCGAGCGCCTCGCGCATGGCGGCGATGAAACAGCGGTTTTGGTCGCTGCCGGGCTCGCTCGCGCTGCCGTAGGTGCCGCCATAGGCCATGCAGGTCTGGTTGATGCCCACGTTCAACATAAGTTTCACCCACATACGACGACGCGGGTCAGCCTCTACCACGTGGGGCACACCGGCGCGGGTATAGAGGTCGTCGAGCGCCTCGACCACGCCCGCTGCGGTGCCCGGCGCGGCGCCAAAGCGAATCTCGCCCGCGTGCGAGAACGTAAGCGCCCCGTCGAGGTAGACGGCGTCCATGCCCTGGCAGATGCCGAGCACGGTATGCTCCCAACCGTAGCGTGCTGCGATGCGCTCCTCACTCGTGATGCCATTCAGCAGCGACTCGATAACCGTGTTGGGGCCCACAAGTGGCGCCATGCTTTCGACTGCCGCATCGAGGCCGCCTGCTTTGACGGCAAGGATTACCAGATCAACCGGTTCAGCCTCACTCATAGGAATCGTGCGCACGGCAAGCGGCACGCCGTTCACGGTCACTTGCTCGCCGGCGTGGCGGCAGAAGCGCTCGTCGTCCATGGCAAAGACCACGGCGTCTGGCCCCAGATGCTCGGCCATGATGCTGCCATACATGAGGCCCACGGCCCCGCGTCCCACGATGGCTACGGTGGCGATTCGCATGCAGCGACCTTTCTCGCGATTGATGACGCGCCGAGTTTACTCCTCAGCAGGGCAGATGGCAAAGCAGCGCGCGGGATACCCGACGCCGTCGAGCAGCTTGGGGAATGCGCAGAAGATAAGCGCTCCCGTTGCCGGAACGGCATCAAGGTGATTCATGACCTCAATCTGAAAGCGGTCCTGAGAAAGGATGTACTGCTCGGCGGGGTAGGGGTAGTTGTCTTCGCGCGTGGTGATTGTGGCGGGATCGGTATCTGCGGGTTCGTGCCCGATGGCGGCGATGCCGCGCTGTTCGACCAGCCAGCGCACGGCGTCGATACTCCATCCGGGATAATGGGGCACGCCGGCGCTGTCCTTGTTCTCCAGATCCTCCTTTTGAGACCAGTCAGAGCGAAATGCAACAAACGAACCGGCGGGGATGCGCCCGTACCGCTCCTCCCACGTCAAAAGGTCGGAGACGGTGAGGCAAAAATCTGGGTTCTTCGCGCATTCGGCGTGCTTGTCGATGACGCAAAGTGGCATCACAAGCTCCCGCGGCTCAATGGCGTCAAGCGCGCGCCCATCGGCCCAAAAATGGCGCGGCGCGTCGACGTGCGTTCCGTATTGCGAAGCAACGGAGTATTCATAGCAACGCATGGGTGCAAGCATGTCAGCAGGCGTGTTGGGGAGATAGTCGAAAAGCAATTTGGCATGGAAGGGCTCAAATCCGTACCAATGGGGCGTTTTGGGAGAAAGAGTGTGGGTGAGGTCGACCCAGCGGTATCGGGGGCTCTTGAGAGTCTCGAGCATCTGCCACAGGCTGGGGGCGGCGGTAGACGATGTCAGCTGCGCTGAGGCATCGGAGCTACGCGCGGCGCGTCGACGGTTGAACCGGGCGATTCCAGAACGTACAGAAGTCTTGGTCACCATGATGTCCCCTTTCCTAGGGTGTTGGCGGGATGGCCCCATCGTAGGAAGCGTTTGTGTCTGGCACTTTTCGACTGTGTTGCGCTTTAAGTGGAAATCGCTGGGCAACGGCGCTGCCACAAAGACGCAAGCGTGCCGACATGAGACTGAAACCAGCGGGATACAAACCAATGTTGTTGCCACCAGCGTCTAAGTGCGCCATCCACTACACTGATACCTAGGAAACGAGGTGCGCCGATGCGTCGAGCGACGCGGTTGGAGGCAGCGATGGCGCAGATTGAGCTCGGGTCGTGCGGCGACGCTCGCCCCACGCGGTTCGCCCGCGGCCGCATCCATTCGGTAGAGACCATGGGTACGGTTGACGGGCCGGGCATTCGGTTCGTGGTCTTTATGCAGGGGTGCCCTTTGCGCTGCCTGTACTGTCACAACCCCGACACGTGGGACGCGGGCGCTTCGGCAGGCACCGAAGTCACCGTCGAGCAGCTGGTAGAGGAGTTTGAGAACAACCGCCAGTTCTACAAGAACGGCGGTATCACCGTCTCGGGCGGCGAGCCGCTTTTGCAGCCGGAGTTTCTGGCGGATCTGTTTGCCGCGATGCACGCTCGTCCCGAGGGGCGCGTGCACACCTGCCTCGATAGCTGCGGGTACGCTTTCGATCCGGCGCACCCCGAGCGCACGGCGCGCGTACTTGACGCGTGCGACCTGGTGCTGCTCGACATCAAGCACGCCGACCCGGCGGGACACCGCGCGCTCACCGGTCGCGACTCGGCGCGTATCCTGGCGTTTGGCAACGAGCTTGCTCGCCGCAAGATCCCGGTGGTCATCCGCCACGTGGTCGTTCCCGGTTATACCGACACGCCCGAGGAATGCGAGGCCTTGGGGCGCCTAATCGCGCCATGGCAAAACGTCGTTGGTCTCGAGATGCTGCCCTACCATACGCTCGGTGTGGTGAAGTACGAGAAGCTGGGACTTGCCTATCCGCTTGACGGCGTGCCCGAGATGGACAAAGCGCGCATGCCTGGGCTCCGCGCGGCGGTGATGCGCGGCATGCGTTCGGCGCGTCAGAGCTGACAGACCATCTTGACCCTCGAGCTGGAACTTCCGTGGGGCTGCGGCACTGCGCGCACGGTTTTGGTATCGTCAGGGGCGGAAAACTAACCGATAGGAGAGCCATGACGCCAACCATCGCCATTATCGGTGCGCTCGAGAAGGAAGTGCGCCAAATCTATACCGAGGTCGATAACGGTACGGTTACCGAGGAGGCCGGTCTCAAGATCGCGGGAGGCGCCTACCACGGTTTCAACCTCGTTGCCACAACAGCGGGCATGGGCACGGTGAACGTGGCCGCTGCCACGCAGCACCTCATCAGCGCCTACGGTGCCAATGCCGTGATCTTCTCCGGCATCGCCGGCGGGCTTAACCCGGCGCTTCACATTGGCGACATTGTGGTGGGGGAGCGTCTGCGCTACCTCGATACCGATACGGCGCTCATTGCCGAGTCCGCGCCCGGGCTTGAGGAATTCGCCTCAACCGACTACTTGGTGGACGTTGCGGAGGAGACCCTCAAGGCATGGGGTTTTGTCTCGGCGGACCTTACGGGTGAGGCTCTTGATGCTGCGGTGGAGGCGGCGGGCGACTCTCCCTTTGCGCGTTTCCGCCGTGAGGGCGAGCCGGCCGACCCGCGCCGCTATCTGCGAGGCACCATCGCCACCGGCGATCGCTTCTGCACGGGGGCCGAGATGCGCGCCGAGGTTATCGCGGCGACGCAGGCCGATTGCGTCGAGATGGAGGGGGCAGCGGTCGCGCACATCGCCGCCAAAAACGGGGTCGACTGCCTCGTGCTCCGCGCCATCAGCGACAACTGCGACGAGGCGTACGACGCCCTTTGCGAGCGCGAGTTCGACCTCGACGAGTACGCCCGCACGGCGAGCTCGCTCACCTTGGCCATTGTCCGCCGCGTTGCGGCAAAGCTTGGCCTCTCACGCGAAGGGTAGGGCACCATGGCAGATTCCATCAACTATCAGCTTGCGCACTTTGTGGCGAGCTACGGCGCCGTCTCGCAGATCCCCGAGTCCACCGCCCCCGAGGTCAGCTTCGTGGGCCGCTCAAACGTGGGTAAGTCCTCGATCATGAACAAGCTCTTCGGCCGCAAGGGGCTGGTCAAGGTCTCGAGCACGCCGGGCAAGACCGCCAACATCAACTTCTTTGAGGCGGACGGCGTGCACTTTATCGACCTGCCGGGTTACGGCTTTGCGCGTCGCTCCAAGGCGGAGCGCGAGCGCTGGGCGCGCCTCATCGGCGACTTCTTTGAAAGCGATCGCAGCTTCAACCTGGTGGTCTCTCTTGTGGATATCCGCCACGACCCGAGCGCGCTTGACCACCAGATGATCGAGTACCTGCAGGAAAACGAGTTCAGCTTCATCGTGTGCCTCACCAAGGCGGACAAACTTAGCCGCCCCAAGCGTGCGCAGCAGGCGACCGCTATCCGCAAGCAGCTCAACGTTCCGGCGGAGGATATCATCGTTACGTCGGCGGAGGACGGCACGGGCATCGCTGAGCTCAAGCGCGTAATCGTCGAACGCTGTCTGTAGGCAGTCGTCCTGAACGAGCGGTGGACTTATCCGGCAAGGAGTACATCGTCCTCTTCGTATTCGAAGCTGTGCTCATAGACATACTCAGGCGCAATGTCGATGCTGCCGTCTGCCCATGATACGAAGCCGTGTTCAACGCGTAGCGTGTTGAACACCTCGGGGTTGCGCAAAGGCAGGAAAGCGCTTCCCGTTAGCTGTGTGGTGTCGAAAAGCTTTTTCTCTCCGGATGAGAAGAGCGCAAGGACCATGCCTCCTACAAGGGGCTTTGCCTCAACGATTCTCGTCTCGTTCGTCGGGGTTCCCGCGTAACAAATTTCGTCAATGATATACATGTTTTCACGCGCCTCTACATCGGGGGAATCTTATCGAAGTGCTCGCCCTGAACTGCTTTGTTCCAAGCTGCATAGACTTCTTCTTCATGGAGTGCGAGCCAACCGACCACTATTTTCATCTATTTTCGCGGGAGCGATCCTGCAAGCAGCTCACCGTCGACGCCGACGGACGCCTCAAACTCGCCGTAGTAAACGTGCACGTGGGGCTTATTGTGCTGTTGGGTATCTTTGAATAGCAGGTAAATGACAATTCCGGCAAAACGGCTGAGTTCCGGCATGTTTCCTCCCAGCAACGTTGCAAAATCGAATAAGCGTCGTTATCTGTCAGGATACCCTGTTCTAGAGTCGTTCATCACTGGCTCGTTGCCTTTCAAAGGGTATTCGTCACGTCGGCGGAGGATGGCACGGGCATCACCGAGAGCTCAAGCGTGTGATTGCCGAGCGCTGCCTGTAGATAGGATGCAAGAATAGCAATACGGAGAAGTTCAAGTCGGTTATGGGCATGAAATCTCGCTTGCGGAGACCAGCTGGAAAGGCGGCGGGCTGTTTTCCTGTCCATTTTGCTGTCACTTTTCTGTTGGCTTCTGACCCATTGGCTATTTCATGCCCACAACCGACTTGAGTTTGTTCTACATGACGGTTCCGCGCCGTTTTTGATCGAGTTTGAGGGTGTTCGGGTCCATTTAACCTCGATGGCCGCCCCGATTGGCCTCGCGGCCTTGCCCGGCACGGTTACGGCCTGCGGTGTTGGTCCCGCGTTTGCCGCCCTGCGCGTGCTTGCTCGCGCGTGACCCCCGCAAGCCCTCGGTCGGGCGCATGCCGTGCGCGCCATCGCGATTGCCGTTGCTTGCCGGCTGACGTCCGTTGCTGTTCGTGGCGGGGCGTTTGCCACCGGCGTGCTTGCCCGTCTTCTGGCCGTGCGGGCGCGTGGGGCGGATAAGGCACTTGGGCCCGTAGCCAATAAGGTCACGACGACCCGCGCGCTCAAGCGCCTCGCGCACAAGGTCGTAGTTCTCGGGCTTGCGGTACTGGATGAGCGCACGCTGCAGTGCCTTCTCGTGTGCAGAGCGCGGCACGTAGACGGGCTTCATCGTCCGCGGATCCACCCCGGTGTAGTACATACAGGTTGACATCGTCGACGGAGTGGGGTAGAAGTCCTGCACCTGCTCGGGCATGTAGCCCATGTCGCGCACGTACTCGGCGAGCTCGACTGCCTCTTTCATGGTCGAGCCCGGATGGCTGCTCATGAGGTAGGGAACGAGGTATTGATCTTTGCCGAGTTCCCGGTTGACGGCGCGGTACTTTTCCACAAAGCGGTCGTACACCTTACGGCTGGGCTTGCCCATGACCGAGAGCACCGCGTCAGAGACATGCTCCGGTGCAACTTTGAGCTGGCCGGAGACATGGTGTTCGCAGAGTTCACGGATAAACGTGTCATCCGTGTCGGCAAGGGCGTAGTCGAAGCGGATGCCGCTGCGCACAAAGACCTTCTTGACGCCGGGGAGCGCCCGAAGCTCGCGCAAAAGCGCCACGTAATCGCTGTGATCGACGTTCATGCTGCGGCACACGTGCGGCCAGAGGCACCGCTTGCGCAGGCATGCGCCATGTTTGAGCTGGTTTTTACACGCGGGCTGTCGGAAGTTTGCCGTAGGGCCGCCCACGTCGTTGATGTAGCCCTTGAAGTCGGGCTCGGCGGTGATCTTTCGTGCCTCCGTCAGCAGGCTCTCGTGGCTGCGCGCCTGCACGATGCGCCCCTGGTGGAACGTGAGCGCGCAGAACGAGCACTCGCCAAAGCAGCCGCGGTTCGAGATGAGCGACATCTTGACCTCGGCAAGCGCCGGTACGCCGCCCGCCGCCTCGTAATCGGGGTGATAGGTGCGCGTGTAAGGCAGGTCGTACGCTGCGTCGAACTCCTCCTGGGTGAGGGGTTTTGCCGGCGGGTTCTGCACCACATAGACGTCGTGCGGGTAGGGCTCCACCAAGCGTCCGCCGCGGATGGGATCCATGTTGTCGTACTGCACGGCGAAGCTCCGTGCGTAGGCGAGCTTGTCGGCGGAAACCTCGTCCCAGCTGGGCAGGAGTGTGTAGTCAAAGACCTCGTCGAGCGAGCGGGTGCGGTAGACCGTGCCGTCGATGTAGGTGATCTGACTCACGGGAAGGCCCGCGGCAAGTGCGTCGGCGATCTCTACGATGGAGTGCTCGCCCATGCCGTAGCTGATGAGGTCCGCGCCAGAATCGAGCAAGATGGAGCGCTTGAGCTTGTCCGACCAGTAGTCGTAGTGGGCAAGGCGGCGGAGCGACGCCTCGATACCGCCGAGCACGATGGGCGTTTCCTTGTAGGTGCGGCGGATGAGGTTGCCGTAGACAGCGGCCGCGTGATCAGGGCGATGTCCGGCCTTGCCGCCCGGCGTGTAGGCGTCCGTGTGGCGGCGGTGTTTGCTCACGCTGTAGTGGTTCACCATGGAGTCCATGTTGCCGGCCGAGACCAGAAAGGCAAGGCGCGGCTCGCCGAGGACGATCACGCTTGCGGGGTCGCGCCAGTCGGGCTGGGCGATAACGCCCACGCGGTAGCCGTGCGCCTCGAGCAGCCGCACAATGATGGCAGCGCCGAAGCTCGGGTGGTCGACATAAGCGTCGCCGCACACATACACGAAGTCGCACGCGTTCCAGCCGCGCGCATCCATATCGGCGCGCGTGGTGGGCGGAAAGTCCGTCCGCGTGAAGCCGAGCGCCGTGGGGCCGGTGGGGTCAAGTGTGGGTGCATTCTTACGTGCTGACGAGAGCGACTTCTGCCGTGCTTGCTTGCGTGCGTGGGCTTTTGTGTTTGCAGTGCGCTGCGATGATGCCATGGTGCTCCTGTTCGGCTGCGTTTGCCTCATCCTAGCATGAGGGTGACAAAAGGGCATCAACAAGGCAGAGTACAGACACTTTTATAACTGCCGCGTGTCTCCCATTGTTCGACGGGAGGCCTGATAGGTCCGGTATTCAAGTTGGATGAGGTGGCGTAGGCGCTCTACGCGAGTCGCCTTACAGGTACTCGATCTGGGCGCCCTCGGTGTCGCAGGTGAGAATGTGCGTCTCGCACGACGGGAATTGCTCACGCAGGCGTACCTGCAAGAACTTTGCCACGATGGTGTCGTCCGTGACGGCCATAAGGGTCGAGCCGGAACCGGAAATCCAGAGCGTTTTGGCGCCGCCAGCAAGGCAGGCTTCGCGGATGGCGCCGTAGTCGGGGATGAGGGCGCGGCGGTAGGGCTCCTGCAGGCGGTCGTCGTTGGCGGCAGCGATAAGAGCGGTGTCTCCCGTCTCGAGCCCGCGGGTGAGCCCGGCGATGCGGCCCATCTGCCATACGGCCGTGCTGAGCGGCACCTCGGTCGGCACCACCTTGCGCGCGTCTGCGGTGTGGACCTCGTAAGGCGGAATGATGGTGATGAAGCGCAGGCGCGGCGAGACATCGTAGCGGAGGCACCGCGGGAGCTCGCCCGTAGGCGTGAACGAGCATACAGCCGCGCCGAGGATTGCGGGCGCAACGTTATCGGGGTGACCCTCGAGCGAAGTGGCGAGCGCCACGAGCTCCTCGCGGGTGACGGTGTGGTTGGTGAGCGCGGCGGCGCCCATGATGCCGGCGACCACAAGCGTCGAGCTCGAGCCCAAGCCGCGCGCGACAGGTACCTCGGTCTCGATATGAATCGACACGGGGAAGGGCTCCTCGCCCCACGTCTCAAGAGCATAGAGGAAGGCCTGGTAGACCATGTTGTCGGCGTTGCGGAACTCCTCGGGGCAGCCGGTGATGGTGAGTTCGCTGGCGCGGTCCATCGTGACGTGCGCATAGAGCGACACTGCCATGCCAAGCGTGTCGTAGCCAATGCCGAGGTTAGCGCTCGTTGCCGGAACGGTGATCTTGATCATGGTCTCCTCCTAGAGGACTTGCGGTTCAAGACGGGAAGCGCCTGGTGCGAGCCGGGCCCCATGGTTCGTCGCGACTTCCGCGGCGAGCGAAGCGGGCGAGGGCTGTATGAGCAGCGGACTATGGGGTCCGGCTTCCCTTGGGGTTACAGCTTACGCGCCGCTTCCTCCACGTAGGCACCCATGCCGGGGACGTCGACCACGTCGGAGAAGCGCTCGCGTGCGGTTTCGAGTGCGGCGAGCTGTGCGGGCGCGGTAGTACCGGTGACCTCCTCGAGTTTGCGCATGCAGGCAAAGTCATCTGCGGGCACGTCCTCGCCCAGCGCCTCGAGCACAGCGCGCGGGAACTTATAGGGGCTTGCGGTGGAGAGCAGCACGCGCGCGGCGCTGCCCGCAGCGGCAGGCAGCTTCTCCTGCACGCGGTAGCCGCAAGCGGTGTGCGGGTCAATCAGGTAGTTGTTGTCGCGCCAGCTCGCAGCGATGGCGCCGGCAACTTCATCTTCATCCGCCCAGCCGCAGGCAAACGTCTCCTGGATCTTGCCAAGAAGCTCGGCAGGCACCTCAAAACGTCCGGTCTCGGCGAGGTCTGTCATAAGGCGGGCGATGAGCACGCAATCGCCGCCGGAGAGGTAGTAGAGCATGCGCTCCAGGTTGGATGAGATGAGGATGTCCATGCTGGGCGAGGTGGTGGTGAAAAACGGACGGTTGCGGTCGTAGACACCCGTGGTGAGGAAGTCAAAGAGCACGTTGTTCTTATCGGATGCCACCACGAGCTTGGAGACGGGAAGGCCCAGAAGCTTGGCGTAGTAGCCGGCGAGCACGTCGCCGAAGTTGCCCGTGGGCACGCAGAACTCGACCGCATCGCCTGCCGTGATGGCGCCTGCGCGCAGGAGCTGCGCATACGCGGCAAAGTAGTACACGACCTGCGGGACCAGACGGCCGACGTTGATGGAGTTCGCGCTTGAGAGCACGATGCCCGCCTCGGCCAGGCGCGTGTCGAGCGCGCGGTCGGCAAAGATGCGCTTCACGGCGCTCTGCGCGTCGTCAAAGTTGCCGCGCACGGCCGCAACGGCGACGTTGCCGCCCGTCTGTGTGGTCATCTGCAGCTCCTGCACGCGGCTGACCTTGCCCTCGGGGTAGAAGACGGTAATGCCGCAGCCGGGCGCGTCGGCAAAACCAGCAAGCGCCGCTTTGCCCGTGTCGCCCGAGGTGGCGGTCACGATCATGATCTTCTCGCCCGCGCCGGTGTTTGCCTGAGCGCGCGCCATCAAGCGCGGCAGCATCTGCAGGGCGACGTCTTTGAATGCGCTCGTGGGGCCGTGGTAGAGCTCGAGCACATATGCGCGCGGATCCGCGGCCTCGCCCGGCGCCTTTGCGAGCGGGACGACGGGCGTCACCTCGGGACTCGCAAACGTGTCGGTATAGGCCTCGTCCACACAGGCAGCAATTTCATCTGCCGTGTAATCAGGTAGTAACAAACCGAGTACGTTGCGTGCAATAGCGGCATAATCGAGATCTGCCAGCCCGTCTACGTCGACTTTCGCCGAGCCGAGGTCATCAGAAACAAAGAGCCCCCCGTCGGGCGCGAGCCCTCGGCGGATGGCTTCCTTGGCCGAGCACTCCTCGGCGCGCGAACGTGTGCTATGGTACAAACTCATATCGGTAGCTCCTAAAATGCCTCGAGCTCGCGGAAACGTATAGCCCATGGTATCAGAGCCGCCGTGCTGCACGTGCCCTACCCGGAAAGGTAACCCGTTCGTCATGATTAAGATCGCGAAATTCGGCGGCTCCTCGGTTGCGGACGCCGAGCACTTCAAGAAGATCCGCGCCATCGTGGAGGCCGACCCCGCTCGCCGCTTCATCGTGGTGTCCGCCTGCGGCAGACGCCACTCGGGCGATGCCAAGGTGACCGATCTTCTTTACCTGGTCGCGGCGCACGTGCGCTATCACGTCTCGTGCGACGACCTGCTTGCCGACATCGGCCAGCGCTATTTTGATATTGCCGACGAGCTCGGCCTTGCCTATCCCATCCGCGATGAGTTTGCCGCCTTTGCCGACAAGGCGCGCTCGGGCGCGTACTCGACCGAGGAGCTTGTCTCTCGCGGCGAGTACTTCACCGCGCAGCTTATGGCCGAGTACCTGGGCTTGCCCTTCCTCGACGCCGCCGACGTCGTTGCCTTCCATCACGACGGCACGCTGTCCATGACCCGCACCGAGGCACTCGTACAGGAGCACGGCATTCCCGGCGGCTTTGTGATGCCCGGCTTCTACGGTGCCACGCGCGAGGGCCAGATCAAGCTGCTCGACCGCGGCGGCGGAGACATCTCGGGCTCCATCCTCGCCAAGTGCCTCGGCGCCGACCTCTACGAGAACTGGACGGACGTCTCCGGCTTCCTCTCGGCAGACCCGCGCGTGGTCGCCAACCCGCAGCCCATCAGCCGCGTCACCTACTCCGAGCTGCGCGAACTGTCCTACATGGGTGCGAGCGTGCTGCACGAGGAGGCGGTCTTCCCGGTGATGGAGGCGGGTATCCCCATCGCGGTTAAGAACACCAACCGCCCCGAGGACCCCGGCACCGTGATCTCCGACCGCGAGAACTACGTGGCGAGCGAGCCCATCATCACCGGCGTCACGGGCAAGAAGAACTTTGTTGCTGTGCACGTGCTCAAGGACCACATGTCCAACGAGGTTGGCATCATCCGCCGCACGCTCTCGATCTTCGAACGCTATCACGTGTCGGTCGAGCACATTCCCTCGGGTATCGACAGCTTTGCCGTGGTGGTGCAGGGCGACGATGTGAAGGACTGCATCTGGTCGATCGTGGCCGACATCAAGACCGAGGTCGCGCCGGACGGCATCAAGGTGGTCGACGATCTCTCGCTCATCTCCACCGTCGGCCGCAACATGATTGGGCGCCCCGGCGTTTCCGGCCAGCTCTTTGCGGCGCTCGGCAACGAGGGCATCTCCATCCGCATGATTGCCCAGGGGTCCGATGAGATCAACATCATCGTCGGTGTGCACCGGGATGACTTTGAGCATGCTATTCGCGCCATCTACCGGGCGTTTTCCGACGGTGACCATCTCCTCGAGCTCAAGGACCTCAAAAAGGCCGAGGAGGACGCGCGCCCGCGCGTCGCGGATGCGGACGAGAAGGAGTAGCAACGCCACGTGAGCCGTTTTGCTCTAGGCTCCTTCGCGCCCCTCTGTCTTAACAAAACAATGCCGCCGCCCTGCGAACATGGGGCGGCGGCCGAATACCTTCGCTATTGCTGGGTCATGTTATGCATAAAGATACACGTATTCATCGCCCCAAGATTGCGTGCTCGAATTGAAATAATGAATCTTAAAGCAAACGTTTTTACCCCCGTCGTTGATTGAATACGTGACGGTCCAGAGACATGTATTACCGGGCGCGGAGACGACGTTTGCCCAGCGGACTCCTGAAATAAGGCCATATCCATCGTTGTAGGTGTACCCCACGTTAATCTTTATTCCACTTTTTGCGGTGAGTGTTGTTTCTAGCTGCAAAAAGAGTCTTGGAGAAATGACCTGAGTTTCTTCTCGGGGTGTTTCTGAGACTGCAATCGCTAAAGCGGGGGTAGCAAAGGACGTTAGGCAAAGCGCAAAAGCGGATGCGGCAGCGATAACATGTTTTGCAAAGGGCCTCATGTTACTTCTCCTTTACTGATAATTGAGTTTCAAAATCGCGGTCTAAAATACGCACCTCCTCAATTTCCGCGCAGCCTGGGACGACATTGCTCTCGTCCGTTTTGTATTGGGCTTCGATAACCCAATCCTCCCTAATCCACGTTGGCTCCAGCTCAGCGCCACCTACGTCAAAGAAACGTGTCTTGTCGGTTATCTTGCAGACGTAGTAGCACTGCATATCGTCGTTTTGCGCGCCGTCATCGCCAGATTGGACGACAAACTCCTTCCAAGACGGTGATGTGTCGATGACCTCTCCTCGTATGATCCCAACGTACGATGGCCCCTGCACCCAGCGCGCAACAAGAAAAGCTGCTACGGCTACGACGATGATGGCAGCCAGGGCAATGAACGTTTTGCTTCTGCTCCTCGCATTGGGTTGAGAGGGCTCACTTTTGGCAATGTCGGCAAGACCGGCAAGATCATCGAGGCTTGTTTGATAGAGCTTTGCGAGCGCCACAAGATTGTCCGTGTCGGGCGAGGACTCCGCGCGCTCCCATTTTGATATCGCCTGCCTGGACACACCAATAAGCTCCGCGAGTTCGTCTTGGCTGTAGCCATGCTCTTTGCGTAATTCAGTTAAGCGCTGCGCCATACCATCGACCATAGGGGCTCCTCCAAATAGGTTGCGGATATGACAATCTTTGACCTGCTCGATTTAAACCATACGCGACGAAGGGCAGGTTGCGCTATCGTCTTTGGTTTGAATTCGACATTCTGCGGGGCAACTTTTAGTTGCGAGGTCAATTGGAGCGGTTTATGGGCGGAGCGCCTTGATAACGGGCGCGCGTGGCGTCTCGGTGCAGAATCGTGAGCCTTGTGTTTCTAGTGCATTATCGAAAGATTGCCTCCCTATGAATAACGATTTGCGACAGATACACTTTTCAAACGCGCAATTGATGTCGGCTGCGCGCCGTTGCAGAAGGGAAACACCATGAAGGACTACACGGTTGCGATACTCGGCGCCACGGGTGCGGTGGGCACGCAGATGCTCCAGTGCCTGGAGGAGCAGGATTTTCCGGTAGGTAAGCTGCGCCTTCTGGCGAGCGCGCGCTCGGCGGGCAAGACCCTCTCCTTCCGTGGGGAGGACATTGTTATCGAGGAGGCGACGCCCGAGTCGTTCGCGGGCTGCGACATCGTGCTCGGCGCGGCGGACGACGCCATCGCCAAGAGGCTTTTGCCGGCAGCTGTCGAGGCGGGTGCCACGGTTGTGGACAACTCCCACGCCTTCCGCATGGACCCCGAGGTCCCGCTCGTCATCCCTGAGATTAACGCCGAGGATATCTCTTGGCACCACGGCATCATTGCCAACCCCAACTGCGCAACCATCATCGCGCTGGTGCCCACGTGGCCCATCCATCAGCTCGCCGGCGTGAAGCGCATGATTGTCTCGACCTATCAGGCCGCCTCTGGTGCCGGTGCGCCGGGCATGGCGGAGCTTGAGGCGCAGATCTGCGCCATGGGTCGCGGCGAGGAAATCCCTGAGCCGCGCGCGTTTGCGGCTCAGCTGGTAAGTAACCTGATTCCGCAGATCGGCGGCTTTAACGAGGAGGGCTATACCTCTGAGGAGATGAAGCTCCAAAACGAGGGCCGCAAGATCATGCATCTGCCGGAGCTCGCTGTCTGCTGCACGTGCGTGCGCGTACCGGTTCTCCGCTCGCATTCCGAGAGCGTTACACTTGAGCTCGAGCGTCCCGTCACGCTCGAGGCGGTGCGCGAGGCGCTTGCCGCCGCGCCCGGCGTGAAGCTTGTGGACGACCGCGCCGCCGAGAGCGCGCACGACCGCTTCCCCATGCCGATCGATACCTCCGACCAGGACCTCATTTGGGTCGGTCGCGTGCGCCGCGACATCTCCAACCCCGATGTGGCGCGCGGCATTACCTTCTGGTGCTGCGGCGACCAGATTCGCAAGGGCGCAGCGACCAACGCCGTCCAAATTGCGAAGCTGCTCTGCGCTTAACTGCCGCAGCGGCTTTTACTCATAGAGGGTGTAGAACGGGGCGCTGATGTGCATCATCGGCGCCCCGCTCTATGTCGTTTCGTTCGAGCAACCGATGTCCGCTTCGTTGGGCTGCGGGTGCATTCTATCGCGTGAGTCAAAGCGTTTGCACGCGACCCTCTCCTGGTGTGCGATGCGTTCACCCGTCCGTGCTTTACCCTGTAATTCGATGCGATAGTGGGCATCAAATTTACGGACTGCCGAATAGACCCTTGTTTTTTACGCCGATATGCACGTCGTTTTACCGGGATATGGCGGTGCTACTCGGAGCGCTCTGAATTTGATGCCCACAATCGCTTCGAATGGAAGAAAACGTGATGAGCGCCGCCGTCGGCGCGCGGTTGCGGCCTATACGGCGCCGCTCGCGGCATTGTCTTGCGTGCCCGGCTCTGCGCAGAAGGTATTCGCTACCATGAAAGAAGCAACGCCAAGTCAGCTCACAGAAAGAGACAACCATGAGAAAGCAGCAGATCGGCATGACAGATATCGAGGCGTCGCGCGTGGCGCTCGGCGTTATGCGCTTGGCGGGCCGCTCGTCCAAAGAGGCGGCGGAGACGGTCTCTGCTGCGCTCGAGGCGGGCATCGACTTCTTTGATTCGGCGGACATCTACGGCGCGGGCGAGAGTTCGCGTGCGCTTGGACAGGCGCTGCGCGACCTCAATGTCCCGCGTGAGAACGTTATCCTTCAGACAAAGGCAGGTATCGTGCCGGGTGAGCGCTACGATTTCTCGCGCGAGCACCTTGAGCGTGCGCTCGATGCGGAGCTGGAGCGCCTGCAGACGGATTACGTAGACTTCTTCCTGCTCCATCGTCCCGATCCCTTGGTTGATATCGACGAGCTGGCTGATACGCTCGGCGCCATGGTCGAGGCGGACAAGGTGCGTCAGCTGGGCGTGAGCAACATGAACCCGTGGCAGATCGACCTCATCCAGAGTGCGATCGATGTGCCGCTTGAGGTGAACCAGCTGCAGTTTGGTCTGGACCACACGCAGGCCATCTCCAGCGGGCTGCATGTCAACATGGACGATGCGCCAGCGACAGAGCGCGGCGGCGGCCTCATTGAGTGCGCGCGCCTCT
Source organism: uncultured Collinsella sp. (assembly GCA_959602875.1). Taxonomy (GTDB): domain Bacteria; phylum Actinomycetota; class Coriobacteriia; order Coriobacteriales; family Coriobacteriaceae; genus Coprousia. Next base: position 19,104 of record CAUGVQ010000011.1, read on the forward strand.
ACGGCATGACCATCCAAGCGTGGAGCCCCTTCCAGTTTGGTACCTTTGCGGGCTGCTTTATCGGTCACCCGGACTTTCCGGAGCTCAACGCCGCGCTCGACGAGGTGGCCGAGGCGCATAACGCCACGCCCACGGCGGTGGCGACCGCATGGATCTTGCGGCACCCGGCGAACATCCAGGTCATCTGCGGTTCCATGTCACCGGACCATATCCGTGAGGCCGCCGCGGGCGCCGACGTGGAGCTCACCCGCGCGGAGTGGTGGCGCCTCTATCAGGCTGCGGGCAACGATTTGCCCTAAGGTCGCGGCGCCTCGAACGCGGGGCCGCCTGCTGTGCCGGCTCCGCAACGCCTTAGATTGCGAGTAGGCTGGGGGAAGCCATGGAGCAGTTCGATATCTTTATCTCGTTCAAGAATACGGGTGAGAATGGTCTTCAGACAGAAGACGCGGCGCTTGCGGAGCAGGTGTATAAGGAATTTTGCGCGCGCGGCATCAGCACGTTTTACAGCAACATCACGCTGTTGCGACTCGGCGAGAGCGTCTACAAGCGCTCGATCGACAAAGCGCTCGACACCGCAAAGATTCTTATCGTCATAGGGACCGACCTCGCCTACATCAAATCGCGCTGGATTCGCTACGAGTGGGAGAGCTTCCATACCGACGTCCTCGACGGGGTGAAAGACGGCGAGATTATCACCTTTACCAAAAACATCAATCCGCGCTCGCTGCCGCGGGCGCTCAGGAGCTACCAGAACTGCAATGCCGAGGACATGAGCATAAGCGCGTTTTGCGATTTTGCCGAGAACGCGCTCAAGCGGTTCCAGGGGCAGCCGTCCGAGGGGCTCGACGAGGGCATCCCGCCGATGCCAGAGGCCCGCTCCTTTGCGGCGATTCCCTCGGTCGATCGGCGCCATAAGTCGGTATACTCATCCACCTACGCTGATGAGGTGCGCAGACTTAAGATCCAGGCGGCAAACTCCGCCTCGTCCGACCAGATCGCTCTTGATTATCTGCGTGATGAGGGGGTGCTGCGCGATCATCTGGTTGTGCTCGATGCGGGCTGTGCGTACGGCTACGTTGCACGCGACCGCTTTGCTGAGCTCGATTGTGTGGACAAGATCCTCTGCATCGACAACAACGCTGAGGTTATCGACCGCGCACGCGAGATGCATGCGGACGAGCCCAAGATGGCTTTTGAGGTAATCGACCTAGAGGCAAAGGACTTTAGCAAGCGCTTCCGGGCGCTTCTAGATGCGCAGGGCATCGATAAGGTTGACATCATCTTCTCGGCGCTCACGCTGCACCATCTGAAAGACCCCAATAAGGTGCTGCGCAACCTCAGGCGCTTTCTCTCTCCTAAAGGGCGCATCATCCTGCGTGGTTCGGACGACGGCAGCAAGCTCTGCTACCCCAAAAAGGAGCTGATGGACCAGATCATCCAGAAGAGTCTGACGGCCGAGGGCGTGTCCGATCGCCTGAACGGCCGCAAGCTCTTTACGCAGCTGGCAGACTCGGGGTATCACCAGATTCGCATCTTTAGCAACATGAAAGACCTGAGCAGCATCGACTTCGATGATCGTGAGGCGCTGTTCCGCGAGAGCTTTGCCTATCGCAGCGACTACTTCACCAAGGCCTACGAGCGCGATCCCTCAGACATGCAGCGGCGCAACGACTGCGAGTGGATGGAAGCCGCCCTCGAGCTCTTTGAGGAGCAGTTCTACGAGCGGAACTTCTGGTATTGCGAGTACGACTACATAGCCGTGGCCGGGCGGTAAGGGCGGGGCCGCCTGTTGCGGCGGCCCCGTTAGGTGTCGAATAAATCGCGGTTACAGCTTCGTCGCATTACTCCGGGCTCTTGAGGGCTTCGACCATGTTGGTGCGGTCGAGCATGCGGTTGGTAATGAGGCTCACCGCGATGGCGAACACAATGGAGAATGCCGCGGCAAGGGCGAAGCACCAAAGCCCCACCTCCACGTCGAAGTAAATCGACGGCATCTTGAGGATGTAGGTGAAGCTCTCGGAGAGCGCCCAGCCGGCGGGCAGGCCAACGAGGATGCCGATGACCGAGAGTAGGAGCGTCTCCTTGTTGATGTAGGTGCGCACCTCCCGCTTGCGGAAGCCGAGGACCTTGATGGTGGCGATCTCGCGCTCGCGCTCGCCGATGTTCACGGTCGAGAGTGTGAAGAGCACCACGAACGCAAGCCCTGCCGCGAGGGCAATGACCACGTAAACCACCACATTGATGAGGGTGAAGCTCTCCTCGAACTGCTCGTGCATTTTGGCGACGCTTGTGATGGAGAGGAATTCCTCGTCGTCTTCGAGCGTGTCGGCAAAGGCGCGTTGTTCCTCTTGCGTGCCGTCGAGATGGGCAAAGAAGCCGTTGAGTTCGAGCGGACCAAAGAGCTCCTCGTAGGCGGCCTCGGTCATGTAGACGGCGTTGCCGAGGTAGTTGCGCGTGATAGCGGCGACGGTGGGCTCCGCCTCGTCGAGCGTGCTCGTGGTTATCTCGACCGTGTCACCCGCGTCGAGCCCGAGCACGGTTGCGGCGTTGTTGGTGATGACCACGCCTGCGTCCTCCAGATCGATATACTCGCCGGAGAGCGTCTCAAGCGAGACGTAGTCGTCAATAGAGGACCCAGTGGGAATGACATAGAGCTGCATGCTTTCTTTGGCGCCGTCGAACGCAACCGTCACGTTGTCCACGCCGATGGACTCGATGTTCGTTACCTCGGGCGCATCCTCCAGCATGGCAAGGCACGTGTCGTAGTCCTCTGCCATGGTTGCCGCCATGAGGTCGTAGCGGTAAATCTGCTCGTATTGGCGCGGCGCAAGCGACTCGACGGTGTTCTTGATGGAGAAGCCGCAGATAAGCAGCGCCGTGCAACCCATGATGCCAAAGACCGTCATAAAGAAGCGCTTCTTGTAGCGGAAGAGGTTGCGTGCGGTGACCTTGTTGAGGAAGCCCATGCGCCGCCAGATGAACGTGATGCGCTCGAGGAAGATGCGCGAGCCGGCGCGCGGCGCCTTGGGTCGCATGAGGGTGGAGGGTGTCTCGGCAAGTACGGCGCGGCAGCTCAGGAAGGTCGAGCCGCCGATGCCGATTACGAAGGCAGCGATGCCGAGGACGGCGTAGAAGAGGTTGAAGTTGAGGGTGAACAGCGGGAGCAGATACATCGCCTGGAAGATATAGAAGAGGATATAGGGGATGAGGACAAAGCCCGCGATGTCGCCGATGATGCCGCCAATGAGTGCGGCTGAGACCGAGTAGACGAGGTACTTGGAGAGCACGCGGGCCTTGGAGTAACCAAGCGCCTTGTACAGACCGATGAGGACGCGCTCCTCGTCAACCATGCGGGTCGCCGTGGTGAGGCTCACGAGGATGGCAACGATGAAGAAGATGACGGGGATGATGCGGGCGATGGCTTCGATGGACGAGGCATCGGAGTCGACACTCGAATAGCTGCCCAAGCTTGAGCGGTCCTGCACGTACCAGGTCGCCTGTTCGACGGCTGCTACCTGGTCGCGTGCGTCGGCAATCTGCTCGGCGGCGTCGGCGCGCTCCTCTTCGAGCGTGGCGCGGCCCTCGTCGAGCTCAGCCTGGCCGTCGGCGATCTGCGCGAGCGCGTCGTCGAGCTGGCGCTGGGCATCGTTAAGCTGGGCGAGGGCGTCGGCGCGCTGTCGGATGAGCTCCGCCTGACCCTCGGCAAGCTGCTCTTGCCCGTCGGCGAGCGCGGCGGCGTTTGTGTCAATGAGCGCCTGCGCCTGCGTGAGCTCGTCGTGGGCGCTCCAAAGTGCCGTCCATCCGTTGTCGATGAGCTGCTGGGCCTCTGCGAATCCGGTCTCTGCCTGGGTCTTTGCCGAGGCGATGCCCTCTTCGAGGAGGGGAAGGGCGGCCTCTGCCTCGGCAAAACCGGCGGCCGCTTGGATACGTCCTTGGGCGAGTGCCGTGGCATTCTGGTCGCTTTCGGGGTCTGCAAGCTGGGCAAGGCCAGCTTGGAGGTTGTCGATGCCTGTCTGCTGTTCAGTAAGTGCGGTTTGCCGCACTTCGAGCTGGGTGAGTTTGGCGTTGGCAGTTTCTAGCGTCTTCTCGAGTGTCGCTTTGCGCTCCAGGGCTTCTACAAGCTTGGCAGCAGGCTCTTCACGTTTAGCCTGGAGCGTGGCAAGGTCGTTCTTGTAATCAGGGTCGCTGGGATCGAGCGCGGCAATCTCGGCGTCAATCGCATCAAGCTCGCCCTGACGCTGCTCAATACACTTGGCGACAGTGTCGAGCTCTGTGCCTGTCTGAGAAAGTAGTTCGTTCTGCTTATTTATCTGGGTCTCAATGGCTGTGAGTAATTCATTGAGCTGTTCTTTGATGTCGAGCGCGACGGCATCGAGTGTCTTCGAGCTTTCGGTAACTGCCTGCGAGAATGTGCTGACGGCCTCTGCCGTTGCTGCTTCGTCTGTGGCGTCGACGTTCTGGACGCCCGCCCAGCTGTCGCTGAGTTTAGTCGCGCACGCTCTCAGTTGCGCGGCCACGATAGTGAGAGCAGATTGCGCGTCTCCTGCGTCCGTACCAGCGTTCCATCCGCCTTCGCCGCCGGTGCCGCTGCTTGCGGTGTTGTCAATTGCGTCCTCTGCCGCGTCGCCCTCGTTGTCGGAGCCGCTTGAGGCAGCCCCCATGTCCTCGATACCGTCCGCCAGCTGCGAAAGACCGTCAGCAAGGGCAGACACGGTGCCGTCGAGCTGGGCGATGGTCCCCGGCAGGGTTTCGACGGCGTTTTTCACCTCGTCGCGCTGTGCCTCAAGCCCAGGGAGTGTGGTCCCGTAGAACGTCTCCCGCTGCGCATCGAGCTCCGCCTGACCGTCGTAAAGCTCGCGCTCCGCGGCGGGAAGCTGGGCGTTGTACGCGGCGATGCCCTCGGCAAGCTCCGCACGTCCTTGTTCGAGTTCTGCCATGCCTTCGGCAAGCGTCAGGCGGTTCTGATCTATGGTTGCTTGTGCATCGTCAAGCTGGGCGAGGGCATCTGCGCGCTGGGTATCGAGCTCGCGCTGGCCGTCGAACACCTCGGCCAAGCTCTCGTTGAGCGTTTTCTGCCCGTCGGCTAGCTCCTGCTCAGCATCGGCAATCTGCTCGGCGGCATCCGCCTCGGCCTCGTCGATTTCGGCATAGGCGTCGTTCTTGATGGCCTCGGTGCGGGCGCGCTCGCGCTGCGGCGCCAAGTCCTCCACGCGGTCTTGGACCTCGTCTACCAGCGCCTCGTATTCTGTCGAATAGGCGGAAAGGCCGTCGGTCCCCGCAACGGAGAGGTAGGCGACCGTGTAGGTCTCGGGGTCCACTACGGCGCTCTTGTCCACAAAGAAGGTGTAGTCGGAGGAGGTGGCGGCGCGGAAGGCGACGGGGCCCTCGGGCTGGGTGATGTTCGCGGGGTCGATGATGGTACCGACGATGGTGTAGGTGCCGCCCGCTATGACGGGATCGCCCTCGTCCTCGGTGTCGTCTGCGGAGGCTTCATCCTCATCTTCATCGGTGCCAGTGTCGAGGTCAGATAGGCCCGTGGGGTCCTCTTGCGGGGTCTCTTCTAGCTCGACGGTGTCGCCGATGCTTTTGCCCGCCTCGTTGAGGTAGTTCTGCGTGACCGCAACCTCACCCGGGGCATCCGGTAGCTCGCCTTCCACCAGATACGGCTCGTTGATGCCGGAATCGAGCAGCGCCTTTGCGGCAACGGTTGCGCGCAGTCCGTCAACGCGCGTGTAGGTTTCCTGCTCGTAGCCGCCTTCGACCGTCTCAACGCCTTCAATGGCGGCGAGCTCGGTAAGGTCGTCCTCAACAAGACCCAAGGTCGACTGCACCGATATATCGAACAGGTTCTGCCGCGCGTACAGGTCGTCTGCCGCCTGGCGTAGGTCGATGCATGCCATCGACAGGCCGGTGAGCATGGTTGCTCCCAGCGCGGTGATGGCAACGATCGAGAGAAAGCGCTTCTTGCTTTTGGCGATGGTGCGCAGCGTGTCTTTGGTGAACGCCGCTGGGCCATGTGCGGATGGTGTCGTGCGGTGGCCTGCCATGGGTTACCACTCGATATCCGCGATAGGGGTGGGGTGCTCGTTTAAGGTCATTTCGGTCACCTTGCCGCTCTTGAAGCGGATAAGGCGGTCCGCCATAGGGGCGAGTGCCGAGTTATGCGTGATGATGATGACCGTGATGCCGTCGCGCCGACAGGTGTCTTGCAAAAGCTGCAGGATCTGCTTGCCGGTCACGTAGTCGAGAGCTCCCGTGGGTTCGTCGCAGAGCAGGAGCTTGGGGTTCTTGGCGATGGCGCGTGCAATGGAGACGCGCTGCTGCTCGCCGCCAGAGAGCTGGGCGGGGAAGTTGCCCATGCGCGCCTCGAGGCCCACCTTGGCAAGGGTCTCGGCAGCGTCGAGGGCACCCGGGCAGATTTGGCTCGCAAGCTCGACGTTCTCGAGCGCTGTCAGATTGGGGACGAGGTTGTAGAACTGAAAGACAAAGCCTACGTCAGTGCGGCGGTATTCTACGAGCTCGGCCTCCGAGGCGCTCGAAATGTCGCGGCCGTCTACCGTGACGGTGCCCGAGGTAAGCGTGTCCATGCCGCCCAGGATGTTGAGTGCCGTGGTCTTGCCGGCACCCGACGCGCCAAGGATCACGGCGAGCTCGCCGCGCTCGACCGTAAAGCTCGCGCTATCGAGCGCGTGGATGAGGGTCTCGCCCGAACCGTAGGCTTTGATTACGTCTTTGAACTCGATATATGCCATAGCGCGTGACCTCGCTGGGGTTATGGAATGCGGAATGCCGATCACTCGACATCGTGTTGTCTACCCAGTATAGTGGGGCGCAAGGCGGGCTTTGACGTGCACTCGACACCGCCGCGGCAATTGTCGAGCGATGGTGACAAAGGGGCGGGGCGTTTGGCCAGCTCCCTTCGTCAGGGGTTGGAGGGAGCGCCGATGGCATCCAAGCAACCGCAGGTGACCGAGCAAACGCGTGCGAACCTCACGCAGGCGTTTTGGAGTCTGTACCTCGAGAAGCCTATAGAAAAGATCACGGTGCGCGAGATAACCGACCGTGCCGGGTACAACCGCGCCACGTTCTACCTGTACTATCGCGACGTGTACGATCTTTTCGACCAACTCGAGGAGGGTGTGCTCTCGCAGGTGCGCGCGCTGGTGGACCGGCGTCTGCTCGCGAGCGATACGCTCGACTTCTCCCAGCATATGGGACTCATTATTGGTCTTGCGCAACGCTTTGACGGCTTTATGCCGCGTCTTATGGCGGGCGACCCTTCGTTTGGCGACCGGCTGAAAGACATCATCGCCCCTCTGCTCGACCGCTTTATTCTGCCCGACGAGGGCATGACGGATGAGGAGCGCACCATCATGCGGGAGTTTTATCTCTCGGGTTTGCTCGCCGCGGTCAACACCTGGATGGCGCGGGAAGACCGCATGCCCATCGACCGGCTCCTCGAGCTCATTGTGGCGGCCGCCGCGCCGGGGGTTAGCGCATCTGCGCCTCTACCTTGAGCATCTCATCGTAGTTTTCGATCTTGTGGTTGAGGCGGTCGAGGCCGGCCTGCATCTCGGCGATGCGTGCCGCGGCAATGTCGCGCTGCTCCTCGAGGATGGCCTTGCGCGCGGCGATGGTCTCGTCCCCTTGGTCAAGCAGGCGCATGTATTCCTGAAGTGCCTCGATGGACACGTTTGCCCCGCGCATGCACTTGACGAACTCGATGCGGTTGCAATCCGCCTCGGAGTAATCGCGAACACCGCTCGTCGTGCGCGCGATAGGACCCAAAAGTCCCATGCGCTCGTAATACCTGAGGGTATCCGGGCTGATGGCAAACTTCTGGGCAACTTCGGCGATGCGCATGACGACGTTCCTTTCCACGCTGCCAGACCTCATTTATAGCGCTTGAAGCAAACTCTATGTCAAGGTGCGAAATGAAATGGAAAGAACGGCCGTGCTACCAAAAATGGCGCCCGAGCGTTTTGTGCCCGGACGCCGCTGCGTTGCGCGTTGTGCGTTGTGCGTTGCGAGAGGCGTTATTCGTCGCCAAAGCTGATACCGAGCGCCTTGGCCTCGCGCACGAGGTCGCTCTTGGGGTCGACGTACTTGAGCTTGCCGGCGACCTCCTTGAGCGGAACGCGGCACATCTTGCCGTCCACCTGGGCGACCATGAAGCCAAACTCTCCGTCGAGGCAGCCGAGCGCGCCCTCGACGCCGCACTGGGTGGCAAAGACGCGGTCCTGTGCGTCGGGCGCGCCGCCGCGCTGGGTGTGACCGGGGATGGCAACGCGTGTCTCGCGACCGGTCTTCTCCTCGATTTCCTTTGCGATGTCGTAGACAATCGACGGGCTCGTGCGCTCGGCGACCTTTTTCTTGTACTCCTTTTTGGAGAGCTTGGCGTCCTTCTTGGAGATGGCGCCCTCTGCCACCGCGATGATGGTAAAGCGGCTGCCGGTCTGCATTCGCTTCTCGATGGTGGCAATGACGTTTTTCATGTCGTAGGGGATCTCGGGGATGAGGATGACGTCCGCACCGCCGGCGACGCCCGCGTAGAGCGGGATCCAGCCGACCTTGTGGCCCATGATCTCGATCACAAAGACGCGTCCGTGGCTGGAGGCGGTGGTGTGGATGTCGTCGATGCACTCGGTGGCGACCTCTACGGCGCTGGTGAAACCAAAGGTCATGTCGGTTCCCCAGGTGTCGTTGTCGATGGTCTTGGGCAGGGCGATGACGTTCAGGCCCTCTTCAGACAGGCGGTTAGCGGTCTTGGTGGAGCCGTTGCCGCCGAGCATGAAGAGGCAGTCGAGCTCGAGCGTCTTGTAGGTCTTGATCATGGCGGGGACCTTCTCCACGCCGTCGGCCTCAGGGATGTCGAGACGCTTGAAGGGCGTGCGGCTCGTGCCCAGGATGGTGCCACCGCGCGTGAGAATGCCGCTGAAGTCGTGCGCCGTCATACGACGGCAGCGCCCGTAGATAAGGCCCTGGTAGCCGTTCTCAAAGCCATAGATCTCCACCGGCTCGGGGCTTTTGTTGATGAGGGTCTTGACAATGCCGCGCATGGTGGCGTTGAGCGCCTGGCAGTCGCCGCCGCTCGTGAGCAGGCCGATTCTGAGCATGTGCACTCCTTTTGACGAGAGAGACCGAACACCGAAATTATAGTCCCGCCGCGCACGGCCCAAACGGCTGCGGCGCCATTTGTTACCTAAGGTGCTGGCGATGGGGCATGTTTTGTATCTTCTCGCGCATACAGAGTGTGCGATACTGACGAGGATTGAGATCTCGGCTCAACGTGAGCCACGCATAAGGAGGCATTGGATGGACATCATTCCCGTGAACCGCGCCGGGGGCCGCGCCGCAAACGAGCTGCGCCCCGTGACGCTCACCCGCGAGGTGCTCAAAAACGCCCTCGGGTCGTGTTTGGTTACGTTCGGCGACACCAAGGTGCTCTGCGCCGCCACCATCGAGGAGGGCGTGCCCGCTTGGCGCCGCGCCAGCCACCAGGGCTGGGTTACCGCCGAGTACGCCATGCTTCCCGCCTCGACCAACCGCCGCACCTCGCGCGAGCGCAGCCAGCGCAAAGGGCGGAGCATGGAGATCGAGCGCCTTATCGGCAGGTCGCTCCGCACCGTGGTGAACATGCGGGCGCTCGGCGAGTTCACCGTCACGGTTGACTGCGACGTTATCCAGGCAGACGGCGGTACGCGCACGGCGAGCGTCACGGGCGCTTGGGTGGCGCTCCACGATGCACTCATGACGTGGGTGGACGCGGGCAAGATCGCGCGGCTGCCGCTTACCGGCCAGGTCGCCGCGGTCTCGATGGGCGTGGTCGACGGAGCGGAGCTGCTCGACCTCGATTACCGCGAGGACAGCCATGCAGAGGTGGATATGAACCTGGTGGCGACCGACACGGGCGAGATCATCGAGGTCCAGGGCACGGGCGAGCAGATGCCGTTTACGCGCGAGCGCCTCGGCCGCCTGCTCGATCTGGGCGATGCGGGCATTGCCAAGCTCATTGCCCTGCAAAATGAGGTAACGGCTTTTCGCGACGAGGAGTAAGCATGGCGCTCGACAAGATTGATATCCAAACGCTCGACCCCGCGGCAACGATCGTGGTGGCTACGGGCAACGCCCATAAGCTTGTGGAGATCGAGGCGATTTTGGGCCGCGCCATGCCCGGCGTGCGCTTTGTGTCGATAAAGCAGCTGGGTGATTTTGAGGACCCGGAGGAAACGGGTACGACTTTTGCCGAGAACGCGCTCATCAAGGCGCGTGCGGCGGTTGCCGAGACCGGCTTTGCCGCGGTTGCCGACGATTCTGGTCTGGTGGTGGACGCCCTTAACGGCGAGCCGGGCGTGTATTCAGCGCGCTATGCCGGCGTTCACGGCGATGATGCGGCAAACAACGCCAAGCTCCTGCGCAACATGGCCGACGTTCCCGCTCCGGAGCGCACCGCTCGCTTTATGAGCGTGGTAGCGCTCGTGCGCCCGGACGGGACCGAGCTCACGGGTACCGGTGCCTGCGAGGGCACGATTGGATTTGAGGGGCGCGGAAGCAACGGCTTTGGCTATGACCCGCTGTTTTTGCCCGAGGATACGCCGGGTAAAACCATGGCCGAGCTCACGCCCGAGGAGAAGAACGCCATCAGCCATCGCTACCATGCGCTGGTCGATCTTTCCGAAAAGCTTTAGGGGCATCCCATGCGCGCGGTGATTCAACGGGTCCTTCAAGCGAGCGTGACGGTAGGGGAGGACGTGGTCGGCGCCATTGGCCAGGGCTACCTGATCTTGCTTGGCGTGGGCGCCGCCGATACCGAGGCCGAGGTGGAGCGTCTCTGGGCAAAGATCCGCGACCTGCGCATCTGCGAGGATGATGCCGGCAAAACCAATCTCTCGCTTGTGCAGACAGAAGGCGAGGTGCTCGTGGTCTCGCAGTTTACGCTCTATGCCGACTGCCGCCGTGGCCGCCGTCCCTCGTTTACCGCCGCGGGCGACCCCGCGCACGCGCAGGAGCTCTACGAGTACTTCGCCGGCCTGGTCCGCCGTGACCTCGGCCGCGTAGAGACAGGCTCCTTTGGCGCCCACATGCAGGTCTCGCTGGTAAACGACGGTCCCTTCACCATCGTGCTCGACACCGCAGACCTTTAGACGCAGCGCCCGTTTTAGTGGGGCAGCTTGGTCGTCTTGGCGCCGTCCTCCACCGATTCGCCACCGTATGCCGAGGCAGGCGTGCATATTCGCCGCCAGCCTGCTATAATGCCGGCGTTTGTCTATCTTGGGGGCACTCTGCCCATTTGCATGATCGCCCCCTTGCAGCCTGCAGGAGGCTCACTAATGGAAGAGATGCCGGTAAATCACGTTGATGAGATCAAGGACAAGCTCGCCGATATGGTGGGCGAGCGCGTGCGCGTGAAGGCCAACATGGGCCGCACCCGCGTGGTCGAGCGCATGGGCACCATCAAGACGGTGCATCCCTCGGTCTTTGTGGTCGAGTCCACGGAGCGTCGCGGCCGCACGTCGCGCCAGTCCTATCAGTATGTCGATGTTCTCACCGGGACGGTCGAGATCTTTGACCCCGAGAGCGGCGAGCACGTGTTCACGCCGCTGGGCAACCAGCTCGAGGAGCACTAGCCATGGCGCGCAAACCCGGTAAGTTCATCCTTATCTCGGCTCCCGCCAAGATCAATCTGTACTTGGGTGTTCACGCCGAGAAGGACGAGAGGGGCTACCACCGCGTTGACTCGGTGATGACCACGATCGACCTCGCCGACGTGGTTGCGCTGGCTCCGGCCGACGAGCTTTCCGTCCATACGGTCCCCGCGGCCGACTACCCCATGGACCAGAACTCTGCCTACCGCGCCGCCCGTGCCATGGGCGAGGCGTTTGGCCGCGAGCCCAACTTTGCGATTCTGATCGATAAGCACATCCCCCAGCAGGCCGGTCTCGGCGGACCTTCGACCGATGCTGCGGCGACCATCTTGGGTATCGCCTCGTACTGGGGCCTTGACGCCCATGACCCGCGCCTCGACGAGGTTGCGCGTAGCGTTGGGGCGGACGTGCCGTTTTTCCTGTACGGCCCGCCGGCGTTCTGCGACGGTGCGGGTGATACGGTGCGCGAGATCTTCCGCCCGCTTACGGGTACGGCGGTGGCGCTCGTGCGTCCGCAGGGCCCCGGCGTCTCCACGGCTGAGGCCTATCGCCGCTTTGACGAGAACCTCGCCGAGCTGCCGCCCCTCGAGCCCTTGCTCGACGCGATGCGCAAGCACGACGAGACCGAGATCTTCGCCCACGTGGCAAACAACCTCGCGCCGGCTGCCTGCGAGCTTCATCCCGATATGGCGGAGGCTCTCGCATGGATTCGCGAGCAGCGCGATGTTCGCGCCGCCAACGTCGCTGGTTCTGGGTCGACCGTCTTTGCTGTCTGCAACACGCAGATGGCGGCCGAAGCCATCGCGCTTGCCGCCCGTGACCGCGGCTGGTGGGGTGAGGTTGCTCAGATGGAGAAGTCCGGTCCCTACATTTCGGTCGGCTAACCCCGGGCGACGGGCGCCGGCTGTTCCCTCGCAAGTCTCTGTGCGAGGGGCGTCTCTTGTGAGGCGCGTTCGTGCGAGCTCCACATTCGCATTTTCGCTCTAGCATTGCGCGCGAGCTTTGTGCTATCATGTCCTCCGCTTCGGGTTGTGGCTCAGTTTGGTAGAGCACCGCGTTCGGGACGCGGGGGTCGCTGGTTCAAATCCAGTCAACCCGACCATCGCATGTTATGAGGGCCTGCCTTTTGGCGGGCCCTCTGCGTTTTAGCCCTCGTAGCAGGGCGTGTGGCAGACGCGTTACCATGCAACGTGTAAATTGTGGCGAGGTTGTTCCGCTCGCCCCGGCGCGGTATACTCTTGCGAGTTGTTTCGACGAATCTGTGGGAGGAAAACAATGGGTTTTCTGCCAAAGGGTACTGAGTGGATCATCATCCTGATCATCGTTCTGGTCATCTTCGGGCCCAAGAACCTTCCGAAGCTCGGCGCTTCGCTCGGCAAGACCGTCAAGAACCTGCGTGAGGGCATGCAGGGCGAGGACGAGCCCGTCTCCGATGAGACCGAGGCTCCCGTCGAGGACGAGAACGACGCCAAGATCCGCGAGCTCGAGGCTCAGCTCGCCGAGGCCAAGAAGAAGAAGGAAGAGCAGGACGCTGAGTAGTCCCGCTCGTATATGAGCGTGCGGCGACCGGCGTGCCTGTAGGGACACCGGTCGCCTTGTTGTCTCGGGAACAAGCCCGGGCGCAGCTGCCAAGACCAAGTAGCAAGGAGCACAGCATGGCGGTAAGCGACATCGTAC
>CAUGVQ010000012.1 GCA_959602875.1 uncultured Collinsella sp.
CCGTACAGCAAGCGCGCCGAATCCGTGCGTGACGCGCTTCTTTCCGCGTGCGCGCGGGAGGGTGTGGGGCTCAGGTGCGGCTGCGATGTTGTCGCGGCGTCGCGCGATGACGCCGCTGGGGGCTGGATCCTTTCGGTCCAGGAGCCCGCGAGCCCACTTCGGGCCAAGCGCGGGCGTGACGCAAAGGCGGCGCTTCGTGCTGAGCGCCGAGCGCTCGAGGCGGCGCCGCGCCGCGAGGCCACAATCTCAGCGCGTACCGTGGTGCTTGCGCCGGGCGGCCACTCGGAAGGATTGTGCGAGCTCTTTGGCGCGCCTCACCTACCCGAACGCCCTGTACTCTGTCCTGTCGCGGGATCGTTTGACGCCTCCCCGCGCGCCCCCGAGAGGCTCGACGGCCTGCGCGTCGAGGGGCGCCTCTCGCTTGTACGGGAGGACGGTATCGTTTGGCAGGAGGAGGGCGAGGTGCTCTTTCGCCCGTACGGGATCTCGGGCATCGTCTCCTTCGATGCGTCGCGCCGTGTGCGCGCAGGTGACAAACTCGCGCTCGACCTCTTTCCCGCCTATGACGAGCGCGGGCTTGATGCATATCTAACGAAGCGGGAGGCGGCCCTCGGCTCCCTGGCGACTGTGCCGAGCGTTTGGTTCGACGGCATTCTAGCTCGGCCTTTGGCGGAGCTTGTGCTCGCGCAGGCACGGGAAAACGATGGAGCGCGCCTGAGCGTGTCCGCGATTGCGCGAGCGGCGAAGCGCCTCGTGTTCACGGTCGAGGGTACGGCGGAGGAGCGTCAGGCGCAGGTGCGCCGCGGCGGCATCCCCTTTGACGCGGTAGATATGACGAGTCTCTCGCTCACGAACCCTCGTTTGAGCGGCCTTTTCGCCTGCGGCGAGGCGCTCGATATGGATGCCGATTGCGGCGGTTTCAATCTGGCGTGGGCCTGGACATCGGGCTTGGTCGCGGGCTCTGCCGCGGCGCGCAGGGCGATGGAGAAATAAGGCCGGCGACAACGCAGCCGACGGGAGGACGAGAACGTGCTCGAGATAACAGATATCAGGCTTTCCCTCGACGAAGGACGCGATGAAGCGACGTGCCTTGCCGCGCTGCGCCGCGTTGCCGCGTGCACTCTTTCCTGCGAGCCAAATGCGCTCTCAGAGGTCGAGCTCAGGCGCCGTGCGGTTGACGCGCGTCGCAAGAGTGACGTGCACCTCATCTGCACGGCGCGTGTGTCGACGGGCGATGCCCGGGCGGACGAGACGCTTTTCAAGGCTGTTCCTCCCGCGCGGCGGGCGCATATTCACCTTGTCGAGGACGCAGCGCCGGCGTTTCCCCGCGCTGCTGGCGGCTCGCTTGGTCATCGTCCCGTGGTGGTCGGGGCGGGGTGCGCGGGGCTTTTTGCCGCGCTTGCGCTTGCCGAGGCGGGGCTTGAGCCCCTCGTGATCGAGCGGGGTGACGATGCCGCCCGACGCGCCGAGGCCATCGAGCACTTTCTGCGCACGCGCGAGCTCGATACTGAGAGCAACATCCAGTTTGGCCTTGGCGGTGCAGGCACGTTCTCGGACGGCAAGCTGACGACGGGGACCAAGAACCCTGCGCATCGCCTCATTCTGGAGACCTTTGTCGCCGCCGGTGCCCCGCGGGAGATTCTCTGGGACGCCAAGCCGCACATAGGCTCCGACCTGCTGCCAAAGGTCGTGGAGCACATCGCCAAGCGCATCCGCGAGCTCGGTGGTGAGGTGCGCTATCGGACCCGTTTGGTTGACATCGAGCGCGATGTGGCGGGCGCTGTCCGCGGCATCGAGGTCGAGCAGCGCGGCCCCTCAGCGGCCTCCGGACGTGGAGCAGCGGGCGACGCGCCGGCATCGGTCGAGCACATCGCCTGCGACCGCTTGGTGCTCGCCTGCGGGCACTCCGCGCGCGACGTGTTCGAGCTCCTCGAGCGCCGCGGCTTTCACCTTGAGCGCAAGACGTTTGCCATGGGGGTGCGCATCGAGCATCCGCAGCGCCTCATCGATCGCGCACAGTACGGGGCGGCTGCCGGCCACCCGGCGCTCGGGGCGGCTCCTTACAAGCTCGTCGCCCATCCCAAGGGCGGGCGCTCGGTCTTTAGCTTCTGCATGTGCCCGGGCGGCATGGTTGTCGCGGCAGCCTCGGAGCCGCGCGGCGTTGTCACCAACGGTGCGAGTGAGTACGCGCGCGCTGGCGCCAACGCCAACGCCGCGCTGCTTGTGAACGTGAACCCCGAGGACCTGCCCGGGGATGACCCCTTGGCAGGCGTTGCGCTCCAGCGGCGCTGCGAGCGTGCAGCCTTTGACGTGGCGGGCGGCGACTATCGTGCTCCGGTGCAGCTGGTGGGCGAGTTTCTTGCCCGCACGCCGAGCACCGGCCCTGACGATGTTGCGCCTACCTATCCGCTTGGCGTTACGTGGGCCTCGCTTGACGAGGTGCTCCCGCCCTTTATTGCCGGGGGACTCCGGCGCGGGCTCCCCGAGCTCGGCCGCAAGCTTCGCGGTTTCGCGTGCGACGGTGCGGTGCTCACCGGTGTGGAGTCGCGCTCGAGTTCGCCGGTGACGGTTGTGCGCGACCGCGGCTGCGTGGCCGATGGTGCGCCGGGCGTCTACCCGTGTGGCGAGGGCGCCGGATACGCGGGCGGCATCATGAGCGCGGCGACCGACGGCATCCGCTGTGCGGAGGCGCTTATCGCGGGTCTTAGTTGATACGAGCCTGCCCACACCGGTACTCATTTGTAAAAAAGATAACCTAAGCAAACTTTTTCTACAGAGGCTGACTCATATCTGGTAAGTTATCTATGGCTAACAATCTATCCAGATGGGAGGCGCTGTGGATCGACCTATGACGCGCCGCGAACTCGAGGTATCGATTGTGCGAGCATGTGCGCCGACGCTTCTCGGTGCCAAGCCAGCGAGTATGTTCACATTTTGCGGTCCGTTTGCGACGCGTTGTCCGGGTTGCGAGGAGGTTCCGTGCGCAGAAGCGCCGTCCACCCCGGCCTCCGCTGAGCATGCGCGTCGACGAGTCGCTTTCACCCGACTCCTCGCGGGGCTCGATGGCGAGCTTGCCGCGGTCGGTGCACGCGCGACGGTGCTCGCCTGGCGCCCTTTTGGCGCAATCGTGTACGTGTACCGCCCCGCTCTTCTGGCTCACCAGCTGGTTGAGCACCGTTGCGCGGCAGACCTTGCAGCCCTTGGGTATCCTCCGGCTGAGGCCGCTGGCAACGAGGACGCTCTTCGCCTTCAGCTCGCACGTCTACGCTCGCGCTTTCATCAGGTAAACGTCCCGCACGAGATCGGCTACTTTCTCGGCTATCCCGTGGAGGACGTGCGTGGCTTCATCGCCCACGAGGGGCGCGGTTATCTCTGCTGCGGTTGCTGGAAGGTGTATGCCGATGTTCGGCGCGCGCAACGGCTCTTCGGGCGCTACAAGCGCTGCACACGGCGCGCACTCATGCTTGCCGCCGGCGGAGCGACGCTAACGGAGCTCGCGCGCCTGCCCCGCCGCCGCGCGCGGCATAGTCTCACGGTATCCCGGGCCGGCGCGGGGCCGGCCTCCGATAGAAAGGACAAGGTATGAGTAAGGTCGCCGTTGTGTATTGGAGTGGCACGGGCAACACCGAGGCCATGGCGGAGCTTGTGGCAGAAGGCGCTCGCGATGCAGGGGCAGATGTCGAGGTTATCGCCTGCGCAGACTTCTCGTCGGGAGATCTGGACGACTACAATGCCTTTGCCTTCGGCTGCCCCGCTATGGGCTCCGAGGAGCTGGAGAGCGATGAGTTCGAGCCCATGTGGGACGATGTGGAGCCGGCGCTCCCGGGCCGCAAGGTCGTGCTTTTTGGAAGCTACGATTGGGCAGATGGCGAGTGGATGGACCTCTGGCGCGAGCGTGCTGAGGGTGCTGGCGTTACGGTGTCAGACACCGTCATTGCAAAAGACTATCCGGATGAGGATGCCTCCGCGGCATGTCGAGCGCTTGGAGCTTCGCTCGTGTAAAGGGGACCGCAAGAATTGCCCGCGGGCAAACGACGGGGCGCCGTACGAGCAGATGTCCGGCGCCCCGTTCCGATTTTAGGGAGGTATCTAGACGATCTGCCAAATGGGCGGTTACAGGCTGCGCACGGAGTAGCCGGCACCGCGGATGGCACGCGCGCATGCATCGCGGTCGATGGGGGTCTTGGACCGTACGTGCGCGGTCTTCTGTTCGAGTTCGACTTGCGCCCAGGTGCCCTCGAGCGCGTTAAGGGCGTTCTCGATGTTGCGCGCGCAGCCCTCGCAGTTCATGCCCCCAATAAGGAGGTCTTCAGTGTACGGGTAGTGCGTCGCGTCGGTATCCTTCACCTCAACTGGCTTTGGCCTGGGCGCGCGCTCGGAGCCACCGCATCCGCAGTTGCATCCGCCGGAGCCCACGCGGACAACGTAGCGTACCGCAATTACGGCAACCAAGATGATGATGACGGCGACGATGATGATATCTGCCAAGATGGCCCTCTTTCTTCAGGGGAGGTCCCTGGATTGGGATAGAATGTTAACCTAAGTATACTCTACACGATGTCCATTGTTGCCGGGGCAGTGCATATCTTGTGCACGTCGCTGCGGCTTGCTTGGTATCAATTGGAGAGCATATACGAGCAGCCTGCTCGTGACTTTGCAGGGGGATGCATGGGGAGATGGAATTCTGGGGAGCGGACAGGCGTGCTGCTCGTCAACACGGGCTCGCCTGCGGCGCCCACCGCGGATGCGGTCCGCACCTACCTCGAGTCGTTTCTGATGGATGATCGCATCCGGCCCCTGCCTGCGCCGGTGTGGCGGGTCATCCTCCAGCACATGGTTTTGCCCAAGCGCTGCCCGGACTCGGCCGCCAAGTACGCCTCCATCTGGACCGAGGAGGGCTCTCCGCTCATAGCTGGATGTCGAGCGCTTGCGGCGCGTGTTGAGGATGAGCTGCAACACGATGCGGGGAAAAGGGCCGGGCGTGCGGCGGAGGAGCGGAGTGTGACTATGTCAGTCCGCGCGGCGATGATCTACGGCGAGCCGGGTGTTGGCGAAGCGCTCGCGGATCTTCGGGCGCTAGGGTGTGGCAAGGTCGTGGCGCTTCCGCTGTACCCACAGTCGGCGTATTCCACCACCGTGGCGGCGATCGATGCGGTGAAAAGGAGTCTGTCCCTCGTGGGATGGACCCCTGAGCTTGCTGTCATCGAGAGCTACGGCGACGATGCAGCGTACCTCGACGCCATCGCCGTGTCGATTCGGGCGGCGGGATATGACCCTGCGTCAGACTACCTGCTGCTTTCGTTTCATGCGGTGCCGCTTTCCGATATCGATGCGGGCGATACCTATTCCGAGCAGGTCAGACGCTCAGCAGGCGCGATTGCGGCTCGCCTCGGCGCCGAGGAGGGCACCTGGTCGGTTGCCTATCAGTCGCCGTTCGAGGACGGGCGGCGCTGGACGGGGCCCAATACGGCGCGGGCGGTCCGCGAGTTCGCGCGGTATGAACCCAGGCGCCTTGTGATGGCGTGCCCGGGTTTTTCCATCGACTGTCTGGAGACCCTCTATGACGTCGAGCAGGTGATGCGGGAGGAGTACCGCGCCGCGCGAGCCGGGGACGCAGGGGAACTCGTCTACGTGCCCTGTCTGAACGCCGCACCCGACCATGCCGTCCTGCTTGCGGGAATCATCCAAAAGACGGATTCGATATTCCGGCAGAATGGATGACTCAGGCAGAGATAGCAGCTGAGAAAAAGATCATCGCGGCGAACATAATCGTGAAGGCGAGGTTGCTCTACCCGCCGAAGAGAATACAGCGTGCAGGTTGCGGCGCGTGCATCCAGATGAAGTTCAGAAAGGTGGTCACGACGGGCGAGAAGGATGAGGGCGAGCGGCATGGCGCCTCCCATCTTTTAGGTTCGTGTTGCCTCGTCGTGCCCTGATTTGCCACGGCGTCAATCTTGGCGGTTATGATCGCTGTGGCTTCGTGTATCTGAGCTGCACGGGAACCGATGTTTTTCTTCATTGCCGATACCGAAACTGGCGGGATGACCGGAGTGCCGGAAGGCGCCGCGGTAGCATGGCGCCTTCCGGCGGGGGAGGCTGCCTACAGCGACCAGGAGGCGTTTTCGGTCTGGAGGGCCACCATCCGGGCGAAGATGCCGCCTGCGGCGAGCAGCTCGTCAGGTGCGCCCTGTTCTGCCACACGGCCCTGGTCGAGCACCACGATCTTGTCGGCCGCCTGCACGGTGCGCATGCGGTGGGCGATCACGATGACGGTCTTGCCGGCAAGAAGGCGGCTGAGCGCCTCCTGCACCTCGGTCTCGTTCTCCACGTCCAAGCTCGCCGTCGCCTCGTCGAGCAGCACGATCGGCGCGCCCTTGAGCAGGGCGCGTGCGATGGAGATGCGCTGGCGCTCGCCGCCGGAGAGGCGGCTGCCGTTCTCGCCGACCATGGTGTCGTAGCCCTCTGGCAGGCGGCTCACGAACTCGTCGCAGTTCGCGGCTCGCGCGGCGGCGAGCACCTCCTCATTGGTGGCATCGCGCCGGCCAAGGCGGATGTTGCCCATGACCGTGTCGTCGAAGAGCAGCACGTCCTGGAAGACGACGGCGAAGTCGCGGAGCAAGACCTCGGGGTCCACTGTCGACACGTCGATGCCGCCCACGGTCACGCGGCCCGAGGTGGCGTCCCAGAGCCGGCAGGCAAGGCGCGCGCAGGTGGACTTGCCCGATCCGCTCGGCCCCACGAGCGCGGTGACCTCGCCCTCGCGCGCGGTGAACGTCACGTCATCGAGCACCTGCTCGCCGTCGTTGTAGGCAAAGCCCACGCGCTTGAAGGAAACGTCGTGGCTTGCGGGCGCGTAGGCGTCGCCGCCCTCGGCAAGGGGCTCCTCGTAGAAGCTCTTCATGCGTGCTGCGGCGGTCTTGGCCGAGAAGAGCTCGGCGATGAGCATGAGGCACTGGTCAAAGGGTGCATAGATGCGGGAGACCACCAATAGGAACGCAAAGAGCGTCATGAACGTGCAGCTGCCGTCCATGATGAAGGCTGCGCCCGCCAGAAGCGTGGTGGCGAGCCCCAGCCTCAGTACGATCTGGGCGCCGTTGACGGCGACCCCGCAGGCTATCTCCGAGCGTGCCGCCTGGCGCTCAGCCGCGTCGATATGGTCGAAGATGTGTGTCAGGTAGCGCTCCTCCTGGTTGGTGGCGCGTACCTCGCGCACGCACTCGAGCGCCTCCTGGATGTCCTCCGAGGTGGCGAGGCCGCGCATGCGCGTGGCCTCCATCATGGGCTGGAGCGCCGAGCGCGCACCGAAGAGAATCGCGAGTCCCACCGGGCAGCTCCAAAGCGATGCGAGCGCAAGCCGCCAGTCGAGGGCGAAGAGTCCCACCGATGCCACGGCGAGCGTGATATAGGCACCATAGAGCTCGGGCAGCACATGGCTGTAGGCGTGCTCGGTGGTCTTGACGTCGGTCATGAGTGTCTCGGTGAGGTCGGCGAGGTCGCGGCGGCCAAAAAACGACAGCGGCAGCTTGCGTAGGCGTTCGGCGAGGCCGATCCTCTGCCGCCCGCTCTCCTTGTAGATGACGCCGTACTGGTAATAGTAGGCGAGGTACTCGGTCACGAAGAGCACCACGGCGAAGACAACGATCGCTGGCGCGTAGGAGCCGAGGTCGGGTAGCGGTGCGCCTTCGGCGAGATGCGCCACGAAGGCGCTTCCCAGCGTGTAGATGATGCCCACGCCGCCGAAGATGGTGAGGTTCGACGCGGCGGTCCAGAGAGCGCCGAGTTTGACGTTTCTCATGCCCTCATCGGTGAGGGCGTATTTCTCCTGAATGCTCACTTAGGCCACCTCCCGGGCGCTCGAGATGCGCCAGCTCACGGATTTCTCGTAATCTGCCCACATACGTGCGTAGAGGCCGTCCGCCTGCACGAGCTCATCGTGGTTGCCCTGCTCGGCCACGTGTCCCTGGTCGATCACGACGATCTTGTCGGCGCGTGCCACGGTCGAGAGCCTGTGCGCGATCATGAGGACGGTGCGGGGTGCGCCGTCGCGCCCGCGGGTGAGCCGCTTGAAAGCTGCCTGGATCTTGGCCTCGTTCTCGGGGTCGGCGAAGGCCGTGGCCTCGTCGAGCACCACCACGGGGGCGTCTTTCAAGATGGCGCGCGCGATCATGAGGCGCTGCATCTCGCCGCCGGAGAGGTAGGTGCCGCCTGCCCCCACGAGCGTGTTGACGCCTTGCGGCAGCTTCTCGACGATATCGTCGCACTGTGCGGCGGAAAGGGCTGCGAGCACCTCGTTGCGTGAGGCATCGGGGCGTGCGGCACGGACGTTCTCCAGGATGGTCTCCTTGAAGGGACGGTTCGCCTGGAAGACGAAGGCTACGCGATCCATGAGGGTATGAGGGTCTATGTCGCGCACGTCGACACCGCCGAGTGTAACGCGCCCCGAGTCCACATCCCAGAAACGCGGCACCAGGCTCGCCGCAGTGGTCTTGCCGCCGCCGGAGGGGCCCACGAGCGCCACGGTGGCGCCTGCCGGCACCTCGAAGCTCACGTGGTCGAGCGCGGGTTGCTCGGCACCTTCGTAGGTAAAGCTCACATCCTCGAAACGGATGCTGTTGTCCTGGGGCGTCTTGGGTGATGCGGGCGCCTCGATGACGGGCGCTGACAGCACCTCGCTCACGCGCGTCACCGCGTCGGTGGCGGATTGCACGGCATCGGAGATGAACATCACGCGCGTCATGGCTGTGGGGATTACGGCCGAGAAAATAGCGTAGAACGCGAAGTTGGTGAGAAAACCGCCGAAGTCGCCCTCACCCGGCGCAATGAGAATCGCTGTCGGGGCCAGAAACATCGCCAACCCGTTGATAACCGTGAGAGAGAGCGACTGCGGCGTCTGGCACCACTTAACAGCGTAGTCCTGCGCGAGGCGCGTGAACTCTTCGATGGCGTCGTTAAACGCGCGGAAGCTGTAGACCGTCTGCTGGAAGACTTTGACCACGGGGATGCCGCGCACGTACTCGGTGCCGGTTTTGTTCATTTTGACGAGCGATTCCATGTAGCGTGTCATGAAGTCCATACCGCGCCCGCCCATCATATAGAACATGCAGGCAAGTGATATGACGACGGATGCGAGGCAGGCGAGGCCGAGCCGCCAGTCGAAGACAAAGAAGAGGGTAAGCATGCCGATGATCATGGCTACGGAGCCGGCGGTATCGGGCAGCTTGTGGGCGAGCAGCGCCTCGGTCTCCGCGGCGCAGCCGTCTACCACGCGCCGCAGCGCCCCGCTCGCGTGCGTGTCGAAGTAGCCGAGGCTTGTATGCATGAGGTGGTTGGTGGTGCGCTTGCGCATGTTGGACGCGCAGCGGAACGCCGCCAGGTGCGTGCACATGAGGCCGGCGAAGTAAATGAGGATGCTCGCTACCGCGAGGCCGAATGCCCACCAGCCATACGTCGAGATGTCCGTTGCCGCGCCCCAGTTAGGCGCGACGGCGATGAGGCCGCGCGCCGCGAACCAGATGCAGATGTAGGGGCCGAAACTCACGAGCATCGAGATTGCCGAGAGCGTGCAGCCTAGGTAGGTGAGGACGCGGCGCTCTCCGGCGAAGTCGAGTAGCTGCGCCAAGGGACTCGGCGCTTTGCCTGCGTCCTTCCCAGAAGGGGATGCCATAGGTATGCCTCCAATCGCTTGTGCGGATATCTCCGCTACCGTATCATTAAAGTAATCTTTGGCTAACTATTGGAGTGGAGATTGGGACGAATTCGAAACAACTCGTCGGCGCGCGCAATTGAGGATCTTTACCTTCCCCAAGTTGAGCAGTTCGGTATCGCTCTAGAGCGCCGTGGCGCCGCACTTACCGGGAGTGTTTCGAACGAGTGTGTGGACGCGCGGGTGGTGGTCTGCCCGCTGGGGCATGCAGGAGCGGTGGTCTCGCACCGTATCCGCATCAAGCGCGACATACGTTTTGAGGAGCGCGGCGTGCCGGGGCTCTGCGTGAGCACCCTTTCCGCAGACAGCCTGGCACTCTGCCCGGTGGTGCAGCCTGGGGCGCCGCGCGAGACGGGAAACGTCGCTGTCTTTGGTCAAGACCGTTACGAACGGAGTTATCCGTTGCGTGCCGGAAGCGTACAGGACGCCGTTTCGGTCACGTTCCTGCCGACGTGGTTCGATGCACAGGGGGGTGCCGATGCCGCACGCGCTTGCGAGCTGATCAATACGGCGGGCGATGCTTGCGTGGGAGGCCCGGAGTTTGCCTTGGACGGACTTCTGCGTTCGCTAAGTCCGCTCTTTGGTGGAGCGTTTCTTGATGAGCGACGCGCTCGCGCCGGTGCCGATGCTGTGGCGATGCTTGCGGTCGGCTGGTACAGGGAGCGCGAGCGGGCCGAGCGGGCAGCGGGTACACTCGAGCAGGCGCGACTTGCCCGCGCGGCGCGCCATCTGGTGATGCAACATTTGGACGAGGATCTCTCGCTCGACCGCATCGCACGCGCCCTTTTGGTGAGCCGCACCCGGCTCTGTGCTGCGTTTCGTTGCGAGACGGGTGAGTCACTTGGCAGATTCATCGGCCGGATGCGTATGGAGCGGGCGGCATTTCTGCTCGAGTCTCCCGAGATATCGGTTGCCGAGGCGGCTCGCTCGGTTGGCTATGCGCGCATCTCAAGCTTTACTGTGGCGTTCGAGCGTGCATACGGATGCTCTCCGACGGCATGGCAAAAGGGCGCTGCCCGGCAGAAGGCGCAATTTAGCCGGTGAGTGGCGCCTGACTTTTCCAACCGGTTACCTTGTCTTGCCATGTCACGGCTTGCTCGGTATCCCGCCATACTGATATCTGTCATATTCTGTGCGTTAACGTTATAAGGCGTTGACGCTGCTGTTTAGGGAGAGGAAAAGCGTATGGGCATCGACACGAAGCAGACTATCTCACGCCGTCAGTTTGCCGCTGGCACACTTGCTGCGAGCGCGCTCACCATGCTGGCGGGATGCAGCGGAGAGACGGGCGCCGGTGCTGGTTCGGCGTCGTCGGGCTCCTCGTCCTCCGATAAGGTCTTTCGCTGCTACCTCAGCGAGCCTGCCTACATCGACCCCAACAACGCGCAGGAGACGCAGGGCGCGCTTGTGGTCCATGCGCTCTTTGATCCGCTTGTGACTTGGGACTGGTCCACCAATGCGGCCGTCCCGCTTGCCGCGGCGGATCTGCCCACCATCTCTGAGGACGGTCTCACCTACACCTTTAAACTGCGCGAGGGCATGACCTTCCATAACGGTGACGCTGTGGATGCGGAGTCGTTCCGCCGCGGTTGGGAGCGCCTTGCCGACCCCAACCTCGCCACCCCCTCAGAGATCGGCTACCACCTCTCGCCGGTTCTGGGTTATGCGGAGATGGCCGCGGGTGAGGCAACGTCTATGGAAGGTCTTGCCTGCCCGGATGAGCTTACCTTCCAGGTGACGCTCACCGCTCCTATGGCGGACTTCCTTGCCGTGTGCTGCCACCCGGGCCTCTCGCCCGTTCCTCAGGCGGCGCTCGATGACCAGGCATCCTTCCTCGAGGCGCCCATTGGCAACGGCCCCTTCATGATGGACGGCGCTTGGCAGCACAACCAGTACATCAACCTCGTGCGCTTTGACGACTACTACGGCGAGGCGCCGGCGATCGACGGCATCTACTTCGATATCAAAGCGGACCCCGATACCGCCTTCAGCGAGTTTGAGGCCGGCGACGTGGACTTTGCACCCATCCCGACCGGGCGCATCCAAGACACCATCGACGCCTACGGCAAGTCAGATGACGGCTATACGGCGCAGGGCGGCAAGCAGGTGCTCACGGGCAGCCAAGCTAACACCTATTTCATCACGCTCAACATCAGCGACCCGACCCTTTCGGACGTGAACGTGCGCCGTGCCCTGTCGCTTGCCATCAACCGCCAGAACATCGTCGACACGCTCTACGAGGGCACGCGCGCGGTGGCGACCTCGATCTTCCCGCCCGTAATCGATGACGACCCCGAGGATGCTTGGGAGTACTGCACCTACGATGCCGAGCGCGCGGGGCAGCTGCTTGATGAGGCGGGCTATCCGGCGGACGAGAACGGCAAGCGCAACCTTACGCTCACGCTGAGCTACGACGGCGGGCGCGGGCACGAGGATATCATGTCCTCCATTCAAGCGGACCTCGCCAGCATCGGCGTCACAATCGAGCAGGAGTCGCTCGAGTGGGCGGCGCTGCTGCCACGTCTGGGCGATGCCCAGTTCCAGATGGGGCGTAGCGGTTGGACGGCTGACTATCCCACGATGGACAACTTCCTCTACCCGAACTTCTACAGCACGGCAAACGACAACTCATCCACGTTCAACAATCCCGATATCGATGCCGCTCTCGATGCGGCGCGTCGGATTACCGATGATGAGGACCGCAAGGTGGCGTATCGCCAGATCTGTCACACTATCGGGCAGGAAGTGCCGGTGATTCCGATCATGCATGCCGCCCATAATAATGTGGTCTCGGAGCGCGTGGAATCGTTCACGTTTGACGCGCAGCTGTTGGGCGATTTCAAGAACGCCGAGATCGCGTAGCCGCTCGCGCAGCACTCTCTGCCACGAGCGCCTGGAAAAACCGGTTCATAGGAGCCGTGGTGCCAAAGTACTCTGGGTGCCACTGCACGGCAACGATAGGGCTTCCGTCACATGCCTCAACGCCCTCGACCACTCCGTCGGGGGCGTAGGCAGTGGCGCGGAACTCGGGTGCTATAGCACGCAGCGCTTGGTGGTGGAGAGAATTCACGGCAAGCTGCTCGGCGTCAAAAATGCGCGCGAGCTGAGAGCCTTCAGCAAATGTGACCGTATGACATAGACGCTCACCATCATAGTCGCCCTGGGGCGTGTGGGCGTTGTGCTCGCATAGGGCCTCGGCGCCGTGCGGCGTGAAATCTCGCGGCAGGTCCTCGTAGAGGGTGCCGCCAAAGTAGACGTTTAAGACCTGCAGGCCACGGCAAATGCCATAGATGGGCAGGTCGTGAGCGATGGCATAGGCGATGAGACGCCATTCGGCTGCATCGCGCAGCGGCGTGATCTCCGGTTCGCTGCCCGTCTCGGGCATGTTGGTGCAGGCTGAACTGGGTGCTTCCCCGCAGGTTTCGTCTCGGTGCGGGACGCTCCAACGCGCGGGGTCCACGTCGTGACCGCCCGTGAGCAGCACGCCGTCCAGAAGGGGAAAGAGCTGTGTGTAGGCGGTCTCGTCCTCGGTGAGGGGCAGGATGAGCGGCGCGCCACCCGCGGTAATAACCGCGTCGGCATAGTTGCAGGCAAGACGTATGTCACCTGCGGCGGGTAGGTGCGTAGGTACGATGCCGATGATGGGGCGTGCGTGCATGGGGTTCCTTCTTGTCGAGCCTTCTCGCTGCGGACATTGGTGGAGCCGCAGCACGGTGGTGTTCTTGAGAGATTATATGCCGGCAGACGCCTGCGTTCATGACGGGCAAGGCCGCCGGGCGTGCTAGAGGTCCGCGAGGTAGTGGTCCGCCTCGACGTGGGAGTGAAAGGTGAAGAGCTCGACGCCCGCGGGGCGATTGTCGAGAAGAGAGCGGAGAAGCGGCGCCTGCTCCTCGGGAAAACGCTTGATATAGGCCGTGAACTCGGGATCTAGCTCGTCCTCCTGCCACGGGAGATCCTCACGGGGGGAGCCTATGCGCGCCGCCGCCCCCGCAAGGCATTCTTCGACGGGAAGGTCGAGAAAAAAGACGGTGTCCGCACGTTCGAGGCGTCGTTTGAGCGTGCGCAGATAGTTGCCGTCGATTATCCAGCGCTCGCGGGCGAGCATCTCTGCCGGATGCGCATCGAACACATCCCGTTCGACATGGTTGCCATCTGGGAGGTGCCACATCATATCCAGATACATAAGCGGAAGGTTCAGCTTGTCGCGCAGGGCGCGTGCGAAGGTGCTCTTGCCGGCACCGGGACAGCCTACGACAAGGGCGCGTGAGATGGATTGCCTCGACACGAAATGCTTCCTCCTGCAGTGTGATGACGTTGCGTTTTGCCTATTCTGGCATACTGGGACCGATAAGTAGCGCGGCGCGAGGAGTCGAGATGAATGTGCAGCGGGATGAGGAAATGAGCGGGCGGGCGGATTGCTGCGAAGGAGCGGCGATGCCCGTAGGCGCATCCTATACCGACCTTAATGCGTGCATCATTGACGCGTGGATCGAGGACGGCTGGGAGTGGGGAATCCCCATCGATCACGAGCGCTTTACGGCGGCGGTTGCAGGGGACTGGTCCATGCTCCTCACACCTACGCGGCCGGTGCCGCGTGACTGGCTCTTTGCCGATATGCGCGGGTGTCGCGTGCTGGGCCTCGCCGCGGGCGGCGGGCAGCAGATGCCGATTTTTGCGGCGATGGGGGCAGTGTGCACGGTGCTCGACTATTCTGAGCGCCAGATAGCCTCGGAGAAGCTCGTCGCCGAGCGCGAGGGATATGAGATCCGGACGATCCGCGCTGACATGACGCGCCCTTTGCCCTTTGCAGACGGCGAGTTCGACCTGATCTTTCACCCGGTCTCCAACTGCTACGTTGAGGACGTCGGCGCCATCTGGCGCGAATGCGCGCGCGTGCTGCGACCGGGCGGGCGCCTGCTCGCGGGGCTCGACAACGGCGTCAACTACATCGTCGACGACGATGAGGAACGCATCGTGCGGGGGCTTCCCTTCAACCCGCTCAAGAACCCGGGCCTGATTCCCGCCGAGGAGCTCAACGACTGGGGTATGCAGTTCTCGCACACGTTCGACGAGCAGATCCGCGGGCAGATTCAAGCGGGCTTTTCGCTCATCGACCTGTATGAGGACACCAACGGGGGAGAGAGCCGGCTGCATAAGCTCGGCATCCCGACGTTTTGGGCGACCTGCGCGGAGAAGCCAGCAGACGCGTGAGCGCCGTTGTGCTCGCCGCTAGCAGGGGACGCGGTAGAGGAACATGCCCTCGGGGAGGCCCTCGTAATCGTTTGGGTCGCGCCAGTGCTCCGCGGCGCGCTTGAGGCCGAGGTGGTCGTAGAAGCCCCAGTCGCAGTCGGTATCGGTAAAGAGGAACGCACCTGGTGCCCCCGCCTCGCCCAGACACTCGGCCACGCGGGTGATGAGGGCGCGGCCGATGCCGAGGCCGCGGGCGCGGGGCCCGATGGCGAGAAGGACAATCTCCGCCTCGCGCGTGATGTCGGCATCCGCGATGAGGCCCTTGTTGACAGTGTAGCTCGCATCAAGGTAGGCACGGTAGCGCGCCGCTGCGGCGGGATCGGTCTCTTGCAGGCGCTGCTCGACCTCATCGCGTAGCTCTCCCCAACGCGCAAAGCTGCCGTTACCCCGGTTCGCGCCGGTGTTTGCGCAGCAGATGCCCGCCGCCTCGCCATCTACCTCGGCAACGATTGCGAAGGTGGACCAGCTCAGGCAGTCAAACACGTCATGGAGCGCTTCTAGCGAGGCATACTCCTCGGTAGGGGCGTCCGTATGCCAAAGGCCACGGAGGATCTCGGCGAGCGCGGGCAGGTCCGATTCATCGACGGGACGATACGTGACCGAGCGCTCGGCCGCCGGCGCGCCCCCTTGCAGCTGCATGTAGAGCAGCGGGTAGGGGCGACCCTCCTCGTCGAGGTCGGTGCGCTTATAGGTTGCAAATCCCATGTGCTCGTAGAAGCCCACGGCGCCAGGGTTCTGCTCGTTTACGGTGAGCTCTCTCACGCCGAGGCACGTAATGCCGTACGTGAGGAGCTGCCGTCCCAGGCCCTGTCCGCGCACAGCGGGGTCGAGGAAAAGCATCTCGAGGCGTCCCGCCTCCCCGCCCATGAAGCCCACGGGCGCGCCGTTGCGCTCGGCGAGGACAAGCTCGCCCACGCCCTCGATCGCCTGCGGGACGAACGGCTTGATCTCGGCGACTTCCGCCTCGGAAAGAAACGTATGCGTGGCGCGCGCGGAGCGCTCCCATACGGAAACGAGCTGTGCGACAAGCTCCGGCGTACGATTCGTGACAGGAAGAATCTGAATGTCGTCGACAGGCATGGGGCTCCTCGGCTGGCGGTTGACGTTGGCTGCGCCACAGCATAACGCAGCCGTCGCACCCCGGGCAAACGGCCGCGCCGTGGCAGAGCGCACCGGTCAGCCTATGAGCTCGAGGCCCACGTCGCAGAGTTCGCCCTCCACGGCATCGGCGAGCCATTGCGCGACGGATATCTGCGCCTCGCCAAGGGGGAGAAAAACCGCCGCGGTAGGGATGATGGTGTGCTGGGTAAGGTCTCGCGGGTCGTCATACCAGGGCAGATCGTTCCAGATGAAAACATGCGCGTTCGCGCGCTCCCTGAGCAGGGGCACCTCCTTGCCGAGCATTTGCTGGAACTCGTCAGCCTGCACCTCGTCGACCTCCATCGCCCCGTCATCGAGGTAGTTTTGCACCTTGGCCAAGTCACCGTCGCGCGTGGTGCAGGTGAACAGGATGTTCGCCGCATCGCCCCATTCCCCATGCAACGCGGTGAGACCGTCGAGCACGATGTTGTCCGTGGCGAGCCGCTCGACGATTTCCGTCGGCGCGCGCCAGACGTTCTCGGCGACCTCTTGCCAGCCGTCGTAGGTGAGCAGCGCTCCGTCTACGAGCACGGTTTTGCTGGCAGCATGGGGGAAGTAATCGCCAAAGACGTCTTGGGCGAGAAGCGCCGCTCCAAAGCCGCCTGCGCTGTACCCGGTCACTACCACGGCTTCGGTACCGCTGAGGTCTACCCGCTCCTTTATGAGGTCCATGGCGGTGCGAAAGTTGGTGTAGCCGTGATGGTGGAGCGTGCGTTGCCGCCCGTTTTGGTCGGCGTAGGGGAAGTCCCCGGTCCCCACGTGAAAGTCGCCCGTAGCATAGGGGAAGGCGATGACCGTCCAGTCGGCGAACGGGTTCCCCTCGATGTCGCTCGCAATGCCTCCTATGTTCATCGTGAGGTTGGCGAGTGCGTCGATGCCAATCTCGCTCTTGTTGTAGAAGTCGCCCGCCGCGGTTTCCTCGTTGATACTTACGCCGCCGCCGGCGAAGTACACGAGCACGCGCTTGGCGCTGCCCTGCTTGTAGAGCGCCCGGTAGGGGCTACCGTCGGAGCAGGTCATCTGCGGGCTGGAGACGCGGTACCACGCGCCCTGCTTGGGGTTGTGGCCAAGGTCTGGATACTGCAGGACAAAGAAGTAGAGGACAAGCCCCACGATGACGAGCGCCAGCAGGATTGCGCCGGAGATTTTGCCGATGACAGAAAGAATGCGGGGCACGATGCCGTCCCTTACGCTAGACTGCAACTGATGAGACAAATGTATCAGCAGAACGGGGGCGGGGCTATGGCCTCTGACAAAATGGGACAGATTGGTGGATCTGTATCGGCGGCGGGCAACGAGGCGCGCAATGCCTACGTGGTGGAGCAGATTACCGACACGCTCATCGGCATGCTCGAAAATCGGCCTCTTGAGGAGATCTCAATTAGCGAGCTTTGCGCGTGGGCACAGGTGGGGCGCGCCTCGTTTTACCGGAACTTCTCCGGCAAGGAGGATGTGCTGCGCCGTCGCGTCCGACACCTGTTCGCAACGTGGGGAGAGTCCCATCAGCAGGAAGGAGACGCCTCAGTAAGTGCGCTGGTTCGCTCGCTATTCGCCCATTTTGAGGAGAACCGCTCGTTCTACCGTTTGCTGGAGAGCAGGGGCCTCATCCATCTGATTGAAGATGCGATGCTCGCAGGCGTCGGGTTTGACCCCGCGGGGCCGAAGGAGGCTGCCTATACCAGCGCTTATGCGGCATATGTGCTCTACGGCTGGGCGGTGGTGTGGTTTCGTCGGGGTATGCGCGAGTCGGCGGACGAGCTGACGGGCATGCTTGAGGCGGCGGGGCTGTAGGCCTTTGGATGGGGTTTCGTGTGGGCCTTGGGCGGCGCGTCGGCTGATCGGGAATAGAATGGTGCTCTGAACATAGAGACCAGAGGGGCATCGAGAGGGGAGCGCGCCGTGGAGTTTCGACCTATGCGACGTCATCGTCAGGAACTGTCACCGGAGGAGTGCCGGAAGGTACTCGAGCGGGCGACGTCGGGTGTGCTTGCGGTCGCGGGCGACGGGGGCTATCCCTATGCGGTGCCGCTAAGCTACGCGCTCGATGGTGACCGCCTCATCTTCCACAGCGCGCGTGAAGGGCACAAGATTGATGCGATTGCGCGCTGCCCCAGGGCCTCGTTTTGCGTGGTCGACCAGGACGACGTGCATCCTGCGGAGTTCACCACCTACTACCGGAGCGTCATCGCCTTTGGGCAGATGCGCGTGATTGAAGATGATGCCCAGAAGCGCGCCGCGGCAGAGCTTCTGGGGCGGCGGTACGGGCCCGATCTGCCAGATGCCGCCTGCGAGGGGGAAATCGACCGGTTCTGGGCGGGGCTCTGCATGTTGGAACTGCGCATCGAGCACTTGAGCGGCAAACAGGCAAGGGAACTCATGCCTCCGCGCGCGTAGCCTTATGCGAACGCATAAATCCGCGTCGAGCGGAGCTGCATTTATGCGAACGCATAAATTGCTGAAGTGAAGCATTCGTTTCTCGGGAGCAGGTCTCTAGACGGTGGCATGCACGATGGCCTCGATGGCATCTCTGTGTTTCCACCTTGTTGAGAGGTCGTTTCCCCTGTGCGACCGGGAGCTTTCCTGCCGGTTGCGAGGCGGTTTCCGATGTTTCGAGTCCATTGTGGGTCGGTAAAACACGCGCCGCACGAACCTCCGGGGGTCAGTCGCGCTCCTACCATGGCCATGTTCCGTCCCGCCGCAGGCGCCGCGGCGGGAGGGTGGTCTAGCTAGGTACGCGCTATTTGGGAGGCGACGCGTATGTACGATACGGGTTCGACCGCGTTCATGATGGTGAGCGGCATGCTCGTCCTGTTCATGACGCCGGGTCTGGCATTTTTCTACGGTGGACTGTCACGGCGCAAGAACGTGATCAACACCATGCTCATGAGTTTTGCAGTGATAGGCATCGTGGGACTCACGTGGGTAGTCGCGGGATGGTCGATTGCCTACGGAGGTGACGGTATCAACCCTATCATCGGCGGATTTGATCAACTGGGGCTCGCCGGCACGGTTTCGGGCATGCTTGAGGAGGCCGCAGCGCCGGGCGATGCCACATATCCCGGTGTGGTGGACGTTACGTTCCAGATGGCATTTGCGCTCATCACCTGCGCCATCGTGACCGGGTCCGTGGCGGGGCGCATGCGCTTCGGCGCGCTGGCGGCGTTTATCGCTGCGTGGTCCTTGGTGGTCTATGCGCCGCTTGCCCATATGGTCTGGGGTGGTGAGCACTCGCTCATCGGCGGGGTCATCGGCGCGCTCGACTTTGCGGGCGGTGACGTGGTGCACATCAGCTCCGGCCTCACCGGCCTTGCGCTTTGCTGCGCGCTTGGTTCTCGTAAGGGGTTTGGTATCAAGACTTACCGGCCCCACAACGTGCCCTTCGTCGCGCTCGGCGCCGGGCTTTTGTGGCTCGGTTGGTTTGGTTTCAACGGTGGATCGGCCTTTGCGGCAGACGGCATCGCGGCGCTTGCGATCTTGAACACCGTGGTCTCGAGCTCGGCGGGACTCGTCTCGTGGATGGTCGTCGAGCGCCTCGCTACGGGCAAGCCCACGCTCGTGGGTGCCTGCACCGGTCTGGTGGCGGGGCTCGTTGTGGTGACGCCCTCGGCGGGTTTCGTCGAGCCGTGGGCTGCGGTCATCATGGGCCTTATCGTCTCGCCCGTCTGCTATTTCGCCATCTCGCACCTGAAGGCGCGCTTTGGCTACGATGACGCACTCGATGCCTTCGGTTGCCATGGCATCGGCGGCATCTTGGGCGGCATCCTCACGGGCATCTTCTGCGTGCCGGAGCTCTCGTGGACCAACTACGGCGGGCTTATCTACACCGGCGATGCGACGCTTCTCGCGAGCCAGGTGCTCGGCATCGTGGTGACCGCGGTGCTGGTGCTTGCGCTGGACGCGGTGCTCATCATCGTTGTACGCGCCCTCTTTGGCGGGCGCCTGCGTGTGACGGATGCCGAGGAGGCGCTCGGCCTCGATGTGGCGGCGCACGGTGAGAGCGCCTATCCCGCCTATACCGGACTCGATGTGTAGGTGCAGGCAAGCTGAAGTAAGACGGGATCACCCGCCCGTGTTCCGCGATAGCTGGAGCGGGGCGAGTGGCCAAAGATTTGGGAGGTAATCTCATGAAGCAGATTACGGCAATCGTGCGACCGGAGATGCTCGAGCCCCTCAAGGACGCGCTCACCGAGGCAGGTGTGTCCGGCATGACGATCTTTGAGGTCCAGGGTTTCGGTCATCAGCACGGGTGGAAGGAGTTCGTGCGCGGCTCGGAGGTGCTGCTCACGATGGTTCCCAAGGTCGAGGTGATGCTCGTGGTCGACGACGCCGAGGTAGAAGGTATTGTCGAGCGCATCTGCGCGGTCGCGCGCACCGGCGAGGTGGGCGACGGCAAGATCTTCATCGCGCCGGTTGAGGACGTCGTGCGTATCCGCACCGGTGAGCGCGGGGCGTGCGCGCTGTAGGAGCAGTGCCGTTTGGACTGAGCCGATACGTTGGGCGCCTTTTTGAAGGGATGCCTCGGGCGAATTCCCGGCGCCGCACGGAGCTGTGCACGTGTGGCGCCGGGCGTTTTTTCAGGTTTTCAATAATCTTAGGCGAGCTTCCAGACAAGAGCGTGGCGCGTGGAGAAAAAGCCGAGGTAGATCGTC
The DNA here is from genome assembly GCA_959602875.1 of uncultured Collinsella sp. Taxonomy (GTDB): domain Bacteria; phylum Actinomycetota; class Coriobacteriia; order Coriobacteriales; family Coriobacteriaceae; genus Coprousia. The sequence goes on from CAUGVQ010000012.1 coordinate 20,743, forward strand.
TTGCTTGAATGCGGGAAAACGCCACCTACTCGAAAGCCGCGCTTTAGATTATTGAATAGCAGTTTTTTGCGGGAAGGCCCTAGTCGTTGGGGTTGATGAGCTCGAGCGCCTCGAACCGCGCCGTCGCAGGGTCGAAATCGTAGACGGTGATGCCGCAGTTGCCTATGCGGCGCCCGTCGCCGCGCAGACGCTGCTCTGCCTCGGGCCCCTGCGCACGCAGGAACTGTGCGACTGCAGCGCCGTGACTCGCCATAAGGACGCACTCGTGGTCGGGGCGCTGCATGAGCTCGGTGATGGTCTCAACGAGGCGCGCGCGGAACGCCATCTCGCCCTCGCCGCCAAAGGGCACGTAGAAGTCACCGTAGGGAAGCGGCGGGTTCACGTCTTCCGTGAGGCCCTCGAACGAACCGAAGTTCCACTCCTTGAGGCCTTTCACGCGCTCGTAGGCGAGGTTGCCCTGGCCACTCTCGGCAAGCACGAGCTCGAGCGTGTCGACCGCGCGCTCAGAGGTTGAGCTGTAGGCATGGTCGAATGTCACGCCGTGCTCGGCAAACCAGCGGCCGGCGCCTCGCGCCTGCTCAATGCCGAGCTCGGTCAAAGGCGAGTCGCACCAGCCCTGTTTGCGCTTGAGAACGTTGAAGAGGGTTTGGCCGTGGCGCATGAGATACAGTCTTGACATGGGGGTTCCTCATTGTCGTCGGGATTGCGTACTGCTTTGCACCTAGTATACGAGTGCGGTGAACGAGAAGGTGACGAGCCTCCACGCATCGCCCTCACGATGGTAGACCTCGGTCACGGCGAAGTGGTGCGCGGTCTCCTGTCCGTCGAGCAGCAGCGCGTAGTCGCAGTCGGTGATGATCACGCCGGTGTCGCCAAAAACACTCGGCGTCTGGTTGTGGAAAAGGATGTTCGTTGGTTTGAAGGCGCCCGAGGTGTAGAACTCGATCTCCTGGTCGAGCGGGGCGGTGATGCCGATGTGCACGAAGGTGCAGGCGGGGTCGGCGATGGCACGCATGCCAGCCTCGTCGGCGTGCTCCATAGCGTCCCAGAAGCACTTGCTGGTCTCAATCAGTTGATCGTTGAGCTGGTCAAACATTGGTTACCCTCCTGTTGCGTGACGGGGTTGAAGGCGCGCTTCGGAGGCGCATGGATCTTACATCTCGTCTGATTAGTACAGCGTACCGCCGCCGAGCTGCTGCTTTTTCACGAGCTCGCCGAGCATCCAGCCCACGGTGTTGGGGTCGAAATGGTCAAAGATGCGCGGGAAGGTTGGATCCTCCAGTGTGGCGAACGCGATCATGTCGGCATCATCGAGGGTGAAGTCGAAGACGTCGAAGTTCTGCTCCATGCGGTCGCGGTGCGTGGACTTGGGGATGACCACGACGCCCTTCTGGATGAGCGCGCGCAGCGTCACCTGCGCGGCGGTCTTGCCGTACTTGGCGCCGATCTGGGTGAGCACCTCATTGGTGAAGATGCCGTTCTTGCCCTCGGCAAACGGGCCCCATGCCTCGTGCACCACGCCGTAGCGCTCCATAATCTCGTGCGCGGCGTCCTGCTGACGGAAGGGGTGCGTCTCGATCTGGTTGACGGCGGGCGTCACCTCGGCCAGGCTGCAGAGGTCCACCAAGCGCTCCGGATAGCAGTTGGAAACGCCGATGGCGCGAATCTTGCCCGCCTTGTACGCGTCCTCCATGGCGCGGTAGGCGCCGGGGTAGTCACCCATCATCTGATGGAGCAGCATGAGGTCGATGTAATCGGTGCCGAGCTTTTTGAGCGACTCGTCAATCGAGGCCGTGGCACGCTCGTAGTTCATGTTGGAGACCCAGACCTTGCTGGTGATGAAGACCTCGTCGCGCGGGATGCCGCTTTTGCGGACGCCCTCGCCCACGCCCTCTTCGTTGCCGTAGGCCTGTGCGGTGTCGATGAGGCGGTAGCCGACCTCAAGGGCCTCGGCGACGCAGCGCGCCGTCTCCTCCGGCGGCGTCTGGAACACGCCGTACCCGAGCATAGGCATCTCGATGCCGTTGTTAAGCTTCACAAACTCCATGACGCTTCCCTTCTTGTTGTCGGTCTGTTCGAGTGGATATCGCTTGCAGGACCGTCCGGGGCATTACCTCGGGCGCAAACCCGCAGGCGAAGCCGAGGACGCGCCCGAGGGAAAGCCCCGGACGGCCCCAGTAGGGCGCTTACGCCAGCTTGGAATAATCGTTAGTCGCAAGCACGAACGCCGGCGGATCCTCGGGCACCTGGTAGTAGGGGTGCTGCGGCAGCGCGTTTATGCGCGCCATCTCGTCAGTGGTAAGTTCGAAGTCGAAGATGTCGATGTTGTCGCGCATGTGGGCCGGGTTCAGCGTCTTGGGGAAGGTGACGTTGCCCTCCTGGAAGCTCCAACGCAGGATGACCTGCGCAGGACTTTTGCCGTACTTCTGGGCGAGCTCGGTGAAGACGGGTTCGGCCAGAAGACCGGCGTCGCCGTGGCCGAGCGGATACCAGCCTTCAAATACCGCGTCGGAAAGACCGCGCTCGGCAAGCGCCGCCTTGAGCTCGTGCTGGTTGCAGTAGGGGTTGATCTCCACCTGCAGCACGGCGGGCTTGATCTCAGCAACCGCGAGGATCTCATCGATCTTGTGGATGGGGAAGTTCGAGAGGCCAATGGCGCGCACCTTGCCCGCGCGCACAGCCTCTTCCATGGCACGCCAGCCAGCGACGTAATCGCCGTAGGGCTGGTGGAACAGCAGCAGGTCAACGTGGTCCATGTCCAGGCGCTCGAGCGTGGCGTCGATATCCACCTTGCACTGCTCATAGGGGTAGCTCTGCGGGAAGAGCTTCGTGGTCACGAAAAGGTCCTCGCGCGCAACGCCCGCGGTCTTGATGGCACGGCCCACGGCAACCTCGTTGAAATAGGCGTTGGCGGTGTCGATATGGGTGTAGCCGGCGGCAAGGGCCTCGGGCAGGTGCTTCTCAACCTCGGCGGAGGTCATCTGGAAGACGCCGTAGCCGATGACGGGAATCTCAGTGCTGCTCGTTAGCGGAAGGGTGGGGATTTTGATACCCATTATCGTTCCTTTCTCTTGTAAGGTATTTTCAATTCATGCATAGAATTGCATGGTATAGAGCTGGTGTAAAATGCATTAAGCAGCTAATTGCATGCATGTGGTGCATATAGCGTCTAGAATGCTCGCGGCGATTGTGGGCATCAAATTCGAAAGGTGAGAGGTAGCCATGGAGTTTGATCAGATGCGTCAGCTCGACGCCATAGAGCGTTTGGGCACCATGTCGTCGGCTGCCGAGGAGCTACACATATCCCAGCCGGCTCTGAGCCGTTCTATTCAGCGACTTGAGGCCGAGTTGGGCTGCACGTTATTTGACCGCGCGGGCCGCCGCATCGAGCTCAACGATGCCGGTCGTGCGGCGGTCGAGGGGGCACGGGCCATCTTGCGTGACGAGAAGGTGCTCCGGGCGAATGTGGCGGCAGCAGTAGAGCGCGCCCGCGCCCTGCACGTGGCTACGGTCGCGCCGGCACCCCTCTGGCGTCTGACCGCTCTCGCGATGGAGCGTTTTCCCCAAGAGACGCTCACCTATGAGACGGTGGATGAGCGCGAGGCACTGCGGCAGGTGGATTCCGGTGCAAGCGACTTTGCCATAACGTGCGCGGACCCGCATCGACCGGGCCTTCAAGCGTGCGAGATCATGCGTGAGAACCTTGCGGTCACGCTGCCGCCCAACCATCCTCTTGCGGCGCGTAAGGAGGTCTCCTTCGCCGACCTTGCAAACGAGACGTTCCTCATCATGACGAATATCGGTTTCTGGCGCGGTCTGGTCGACCGCGCGATTCCGGATGCCACCTATATCGAGCAGAACGATCGCATGGTCTTTTCGCAGCTGGCGCGCTCAACTCCGCATTGCACGTTCATCACCGACGCGCCGTTCCAGCGCGACGCTACGCCGGGTCGCGCCATCGTTCCCATTTCCGACCCCGCTGCCCATGCGGTGTTTTACCTCGTGACACGTTCGGATGCGAAGGGCACTGCCGGCGCGCTTTTTTCCTGGGCGCGCGAGGAAGGGCGTCCCTGATGGGCGGTACTGCGCCCTAACCGTTCGCGGAAAGTCTTCGAGCGTGCGGTATCGGTTGAGAGACAATAACAATTTAGCTATCGATTCGACGTGCGTCCCGACGGACGCCAGCAGAAAGGGCCTCTTATGAAAATCGCTATTCCCACCATGGGCGCCGGCGGACTTGATTGCGAGCGCTCCGGCCACTTTGGCCATTGCGACTGCTTCACGGTGGTGACTGTCGAGGACGGCAAGATTGTCGCAACGGGCATCATCGACAACCCGCCCCATGAGGAGGGCGGTTGCCTGAGCCTCGTGGGTATCCTCGCCGACGCCGGCATCGACGCCATCGTGGCGGTGGGCATGGGTATGCGGCCCATGATGGGCTTTGCCGAGGCGGGCATCACGGTGCTTTACGATGCCGAGACCCCGCGCGTGGGCGACGTCGCGGAGAAGGCCGCCGCGGGTGCGCTGCCCGCGATGGGCGAGGAGCACGCCTGCCACCATTAATTGGCTGTGCAGTAGGGTAGCGGCTGTTTGCGAGGAGGGCATATGAGGGAGCATATCGACGTCATCGAGCGCGCGGGCGACATCTTGGGCGCACTCACGCCCGGGGCGCTGTTCACGGTATGTGTGGACGGCGAGGTGAACACGATGACCATCGGCTGGGGTATGCTCGGCATCGAGTGGCGCAAGCCCGTCTTTATCGCCTATATCCGCAACGACCGCTACACGCACGATCTGCTCGAGCGCACGGACTGCTTTACCGTCAACGTGCCCGTGCCGACGGGGGATGCTGAGGCAGATGCGCGCGTGCGCCGCGCCCTCGGCTTCTGCGGTTCAAAGAGCGGACGCGATGCGAACAAGGTCGCCGAGCTCGGGCTCACGCTCATCGAGGGCGAGCAAGTGGACGCGCCGGCCATCGCGGAGCTGCCGCTTACGCTCGAATGTCGCATCATCTACCGTCGCGACCAGGACACCGCGCTTATGCCCGATGAGCTCCGCCAGGGCGTGTACGGCGACGCACCGGTTTACCACACTGCCTATTACGGTGAGGTCGTGGATGCCTACATTGTGAAATGAGGTGCGCATGACCGGTCTGAGCAAGATCCTTCTTGGCGGCAGGCTCGAACCCGGAGTGGTGGCGGATGCCGAGCGCGCCAGCTTTGTGAAGGTGGATGACCCCTGGCACCAGTACACCGCGTTTTTTCTGCGGCTTGTTGCTGCAACGGTCGTTGCTACCGCAGGAATCGCAGCAGACTCCGCAACCGCCGTCATAGGTGCCATGCTCTTGGCGCCGCTCATGTCCCCCATGCTTGGTGCCGCGCTCGCCACAGCGCTTGGTCGACCCGCAAAGACGCTCCAGACGCTCGCGCTCACGCTCCTTGGCACGGCGGTGGTCATTGCTGTGTCAGCCTGTGTGACGGCAATCGTTCCCGTGGCGATTGATCTGAGCACCAACTCCCAGGTTCTAGCCCGCATATTTCCACGGCTTGTCGACCTTATCATCGCTCTCGCTGCCGGCTTCATGGCGGCGCTTGCCTCGATTCGCCGTGATATTCCCGGCACGGCGCCCGGTATCGCGCTTTCGGCATCTATTGTTCCGCCGCTCTGTGTGACGGGAGCGGCGCTCTTTGAGGGGTCGCCCGCCGCCGCTCTCGGATCCTTTCTGCTCTTTGTGACCAACTACGTCGCTATCCAAATTGCTGGTACGGCGGTATACCTCGCCGCGGGGCTCGGGGCTCGGAAGTTCTCGGTTATTGAGGGCAAGGCGCGCGAGCTTTGGTACATCAGTGTGGGAATCGCCGCGGTGGTCGTCGTGGCGCTGCTCGCTACGACGAGCATGGACATCGTCCATGAGAACGAGCGGCTGCGCATCGCCCAAGACGAGGTAGGGGCATGGATTGAGGGAAGTGACTACCGCGTTTCGAGGCTCGAGTTTGAGGACGGTGAGCTGAGGCTCGAGATTGCGGGCTCGGAGCGCGTGCCCTCTGCCGAGCGGCTGAACAAGGCGCTCCTTGACGCGGGTCTTCACTTGGATGAGCTTTCCATCGCCGTGGTGGACGAGCAGCGTATTGTGAACACACCATAGACGCTGCGGAACGCCATGGCCCTGCCGGCGAGATTGATATGGTCAGCTAGGGCGCATCTCAAAGCCACAATCGAACAAGGATTGAATATCCCGTGACGGACGGGTGGTCGAACACCTGTCCGCCATTGGTGGCGCTAAACTGAATCGTTAGCCGGTAGTTGCCGGCACAATTTCAATACGTTTCGCACCTGGTCCACCGAAAGGGGTTCTCAGTGGCAGATACATCCATCCGCATCCGCGGGGCGCGCGAGCACAACCTGCAGGATATCGACGTCACGATCCCGCGCGACAAGCTCGTCGTCATCACCGGCCTCTCGGGCTCGGGCAAGTCGAGCCTTGCGTTTGACACCATCTATGCCGAGGGCCAGCGCCGCTACGTCGAGTCGCTCTCCAGCTATGCGCGCCAGTTCCTGGGGCAGATGGACAAGCCCGATCTGGATTCCATCGACGGTCTCTCGCCGGCGGTGTCCATCGACCAGAAGACGACCTCCAAGAACCCGCGCTCCACGGTGGGCACGGTGACCGAGATCTACGACTACCTCCGCCTGCTCTTTGCGCGCATCGGTACGCCGCACTGCCCCGAGTGCGGCCGCGTTATCGAGCGGCAGACCACCGACCAGGTGGCCGATAAGATTCTCGAAGCGGGGGAGGGCCGGCGCGCCTTCGTGCTCGCACCTGTCGTCACCGACCGCAAGGGCGAGTTTGCCAAGCTCCTCGACGACCTGCGCCGCGAGGGCTTCTCCCGCGTGCGCATCGACGGCGAGGTCCACTCGCTCGACGATCCCATTGAGCTTGACAAGAAGTTCCGCCACACCATCGAGGTCGTGGTGGACCGCATCGTCATCCGCGAGGGGTCCGTCGGCCGCATCGCGGAGGCCGTCGAGCAGGCGACCAAGCTCGCACACGGCCGTGTCGCCGTGTACCTGCTGCCCGACCGCGACGCCCCCGAGGGCACGGCGGGCGAGCTTCTGACCTACTCGCTTGCGCTCGCCTGTCCGGAGCACGGTCACTCCATCGACGACCTCCAGCCGCGCGATTTCTCGTTCAACGCTCCCTACGGCGCCTGCCCGGAGTGCGACGGTCTTGGCTTCAAGAAGGTCGTGGATGCCGAGGCGCTCATCGAGGACCCGTCGCTTTCCGTGGAGGACGGCGTTTTTGGCAGCTTCTTTGGCAAGTCGAACTACTACCCGCAGATCTTCCGCGCCCTCGCCAAGCACCTCAAGGTCGACCCCGCCACCCCGTGGCGCGACCTGCCGCCGCGCGTGAAGAAGGTCTTTCTCGACGGTCTGGGCGATAAGAAGATGCGCGTCGACTACCACACGCAGGACGGACGCGACACGCACTGGTTCACCAAGTACTCGGGCGTGCGCAACATCCTGTACGAGCGCTACATCGAGACCACCAACGAGAACACCAAGGCGCGCCTCGAGAAGTACATCCGCGAGGAGCCCTGCCGCGCCTGCCACGGCGCGCGCCTGCGTCCCGAGATGCTCGCTGTCACGGTTGGCGACAAGTCTATCTACGACGTGTGCTGCATGAGCTGCCGCGAGTCGCTCGAGTTCTTTGAGGCGCTCACGCTCACCGAGCGCCAGCAGTTCATCGGCGGACGCATTGTGAAGGAGATCGTGGAGCGTCTGCGCTTCCTTGTCGATGTGGGCCTTGACTACCTCACCCTCGACCGCGCCTCCGCCACGCTCTCGGGCGGCGAGGCGCAGCGCATCCGCCTGGCAACGCAGATTGGCGCGGGCCTCATGGGCGTCCTCTACATTCTGGACGAGCCCTCGATCGGCCTGCACCAGCGCGACAACGAGCGCCTCATCGCCACGCTCGAGCGCCTGCGCGACCTCGGCAACACGGTGATTGTGGTCGAGCACGATGAGGACACCATTCGCGCCGCGGACTACGTGATCGATATGGGTCCGGGCGCGGGCGAGAACGGCGGACACGTGGTGTGCGCGGGCACGCCTGAGGAGATCATGGCCTGCGGCGACTCGCTCACGGGCCAGTACCTCACCGGCTCGCGTATGGTGGAGCTGCCCGCCGAGCGCCGTCGTCCCGGGCGCGGTGCTCTCACCATCACGGGCGCCAAGGCAAACAACCTCAAAAACGTCACGGCAAAGATCGAGTTCGGTACCTTTACCGTCGTCACGGGTGTGTCGGGCTCCGGCAAGTCGAGCCTTGTGACCGATACGATCGCCCCTGCCCTCACCAACGCCATCCATCGCTCGGGCCGCCCCGTCGGTCCGTACAAGAAGCTTGAGGGTGTAGAGGAGATCGACAAGGTCATTGATATCGATCAGTCTCCTATCGGGCGTACGCCGCGCTCCAACCCCGCGACCTACATTGGGCTTTGGGATGATCTGCGCGCGCTTTTTGCGAGCGTGCCGGAGTCCAAGGCGCGCGGCTACTCGCCCGGACGCTTTAGCTTCAACGTCTCGGGCGGTCGCTGCGAGGCCTGCAAGGGCGATGGACAGATCAAGATTGAGATGCACTTCCTGCCGGACATCTACGTGCCGTGCGAGGCCTGCGGCGGCAAGCGCTACAACCGCGAGACGCTTGAAGTCACCTACCGCGGCAAGAACATTTCCGACGTGCTCGACATGAGCGTGACCGAGGCGCTTGCCTTCTTTGGCAACATCCCGCAGATCAAGCGGAAGCTCCAGACGCTCTACGACGTGGGTCTGGGCTACGTGCGCCTGGGCCAGCCGGCAACAACGCTTTCGGGTGGCGAGGCGCAGCGCGTGAAGCTCGCCAAGGAGCTCCATCGCAAGCAGACGGGCCGCACGTTCTACATTTTGGACGAGCCCACCACGGGCCTGCACTTTGAGGACGTCCGCCAGCTCATCGACGTGCTACAGCGTCTGGTTGATGCCGGCAACACCGTGCTTGTCATCGAGCACAACCTCGACGTCATCAAGGTGGCCGATCGCATCATCG
>CAUGVQ010000013.1 GCA_959602875.1 uncultured Collinsella sp.
CAATACCCTGGCGCCACCCCCCTCGCCCGCCCCTCCCTTTGTCCGATTTGGGGGGGGGGGTCTTTTTCGGCCGGCGCCAAAAAAACGCCCCCGTCCCCAAATGGGCATCAGTCCCCAAATGGGCATGCTAAGGGCGGCGCGCCCGGTTGCCCAAGCACGCCGCCTCGTGAGTCAAAGCCCAGCCTCAGATGAGTCAGACTAAGCGAGGTCCTCGCCGTTGGTAGCAATGACCTTCTTGTACCAGTCGAACGAGTCCTTGCGCTCGCGATGCAGGTCGCCGTTGCCGTCGTTGTCCTTGTCGACATAGATGAAGCCGTAGCGCTTCTTCATCTCGCCGGTTGAGGCGGACACAAGGTCGATGCAGCCCCACGGCGTGTAGCCGATGAGGTCGACGCCGTCCTCGATGGCACCCGCCATAGCCTCGATGTGCTTGCGCAGGTAATCAATGCGGTAGCTGTCGTGGAACTTGCCGTCCTCCGCGCGCTCGTCCACCGCACCGAGGCCGTTCTCCACAATCATCAGCGGCACGCGGTAGCGGTTGTAAACGTCGTTCAGGTAGTAGCGCAGGCCCTTGGGGTCGATCTGCCAACCCCAGTCGCTCGCCTCGAGGTAGGGGTTCTTCACGCCAGAGAAGATGTTGCCCGCAGCCTTGGCGGCTTCGGGGTCGGTGGAGACGCAGCTCGACATGTAGTAGCTGAAGGTGTAGAAGTCAACCGTGCCCGCAGCGAGCGTCTCGCGGTCGCCGTCCTGCCAGTCGAGCTCAACGCCGGCCTCGCGCCAGATACGCGGGGCAAAGGGAGCGTACTCACCGCGGACCTGCACGTCGCCGCAGTAGTAGTTGCCCTGGTAGAACGCGCGTTGGGCGGCAAGCTGGTCATCGGGGTTGCAGGTGTAGGCGTAGGGCATGTTGCCCGCGATCATGCAACCGACCTTGTTCTCGGGGTCGATTTCGTGCGCAGCCTGAACGGCCTTGGCGCTCGCCAGGAACTGATGGTGCAGGCCGCAGAAGCGCTTGGTGCGGTCCTTGACGGTCTCGTTGGGGTCCATGAACATGGTCGGGCCATCCTCCTTGGGAAGGATGCCGAGGCTCATGTAGTCACCGAACTTCATAAGGCCGCAGTTAATCTCGTTGAAGGTGAGCCAGTACTTAACGAGGCCCTTGTACTCGGTGAAAAGCGTGGTGGCGTACTTCACGTAGAAGTCGATTACCTCGCGGTTTGCCCAGCCGCCGTACGCGTCGCACAGGTGGAATGGCATCTCGTAGTGCGAGATGGTGACAACGGGCTCGATGCCCTTGTCCTTCATGTGCTGGAGGATGCCGCGGTAGTACTCGATGCCCGCGCGGTTGGGCTCGGCGTCGTCGCCGTTGGGGAAGATGCGCGTCCAGTTGATGGAGAAGCGGTAGCACTTGAAGCCCATCTCGGCAAAGAGGTCGATGTCCTCCTTGTAGTGGCCGTACATGTCGATGGCCTCGTGGCTGGGGTAGTAGGTTCCCTCCTCGATGTCGTGCGTGTAGCGGCGCGGCGTGTCGACGGTACCGCCCGTGAGGTGATCGGAGGTGCTGTCGCCCTTGCCATCGGCCTTCCAGCCGCCCTCGCACTGGTTGGCGGCAGTCGCGCCGCCCCACAGGAATCCCTCGGGGAAACGTGCCATGTAAAGCTCCTTTCAGAACGGGACCAACAGGTTGATGATAAACCGCCGACACCTCGTACTTGAGGTGCCGCGGTAGGTGGCGTTACGTGTATCGGCGAACGTGCCGGTCTTTACTGGCACCTTTCAGACCGCAATTCCGCGGCGGCAACGAGGTTGCCTACGCCTGGTCCTCAACAAGTGCAGACTCGGATGCCTCAACGCGGCGCTTGGCCTGCATGCGGACAAAGTGCCCGTAGGCGCCCACGAGGTTCGCGTCGTTAAAGAAGCGGCACGCCACAATCTTGGGCATGGGGAACGGGAAGGGCAGCAGGTCCTCATTGAAGTAGCGCACGGCCTCGCGTACCTGCTCCACAAAGAACGGGTCCTGGCTGATGCCGCCGCCAAGGCAGATGGTATCGGGATCGAGCAGGCACTGGATGTTGTGGATCTCGCGTGCAAGATTGTCCAGGTAGGTCGCAAAGACCTTGCAGGCAACCTCGTCGCCCTCCTTCACCCATGCGAGCGCCTCCTCGCCCGAGCAGCTCGACACGCCCTTGGCCTCGGCCATGATGCGGGTGAGCGAGACCGTGCTGCACTTATCGGAGAACGAGGTGCCGCTGACGAGCTCCTGAGTCACAGGTGGGGTCTCGATGTAGATCATGCTGGCCTCACCGGCGTACAGGTGAACGCCCTTGTATACCTCGCCGTTGATGATGATGCCGCCGCCGATGCCCGTACCAAAGGCAAGAACCACGCCGGTCTGGGAGCCCTTGAGGTTGCCCTGGTCGTACTCGGCGATGGTGGCGCAACGAGCATCGTTCTCGATCTCGACAGGCAGGCCCCAGCGCTCTGCCCAGGCGTTAACGTCGGTATCGTAGTTATACATGAGTGCGCCGCCGGTCTTGAGGTAGCGGCGGTCGACGTCGATAGTGCCGGGCAGCGACATGGCAACGCCGTCGAGCTCGCCACCGGCGACCTCGCGCAGATTCTCGATCACGCCGTCGAGGGCGGAAAGGAACTCCTCCTGCGTGGCATCGGGCCCCTGCGGCGTGGGCACCTTGCCCTGCGCGGTAAGCTCATCATTATGCATGAGGCCGTACTTGACCGAGGTTCCACCCACATCAAAGGTAACGACGTCCATAGCTTCCCCTTTCCGGCGCCCGAGGACGCGCAAGAACTGCATGTACCCATGTAGCGTACCGTCTCCGCCGCACCGTCCGCCCATCAAATCGGGCAACGCGGGCAACAACCGGGGTGAAAGGAGAACAGGCGACGGACCGTTCCCCATCGGTCCGCCGCCTGAAGAAGAGGGAGCTATGTTGCGGGACCGCCGCAGGGGGCGGTGGCCAGAAGGCCTTTACCTGTTGTCCTCGATAAGCCCCAAGTGCACAAAGGCGTTCCACATGCCATCGTCGTCCACGTCGGTGGTGACCCAGTCGGCCGCGGCCTTGGCCTCGTCGCCGCCCGAGCCCATGCACACGCTCTGTGCGCAGCACTCGAACATGGGAATGTCAATCTTGGCATCGCCCACGGCAACGGTATCGGCCATGTCAGCCTTGAGGTAGTCGACAAGCACGTGCACCGCATGCGCCTTGTCGACGCCCTTCACGCCGAGATCGCCAAAGAGCGCATGCTCGCCCTTGCCGCCCCAGGTGTTGGCCACCAGATCGGGGAACTCCTCGATAGAGTCGAGGTGGTCCTGATAGCTCGAAAGAATGAAGCTCACCTTGTTGAGGTCATCGCGGTAGAGCTCGCCGCCGTAGATGAGGCTGTCGGCAAACTCAAGCGAGCTCTTCTCGGCGTCCTCCTCGGTGGCGCCCTTGCCGAGCGCGTACTGAATCATGGTTTGGCGCGACGCCTCGCGGAAGTTCTCGCTCGCAAAGAGACCGTTGTTGGACTCGAGGTAGAACTCAAGACCGCGGCTGTGCAACCAGTCCACGATGTGGCGGCACTGCTCGAGCGTGATGAGCTGGTGCATAACCACATAGTCGTGGTCCTCCACATAGCAGCCGTTGCCGCCGATCATGCCATCGAACCCAATCTCCCAGATCTCGGGCGGGTTCTCGGCCTTGCTGCGGCCGGTGCACATGTAGACGCGGTGCCCGTTGGCGCGGGCGAGCTTGATGGCCGCCTTCGCCGACTCGGGAATGTTGTTCTCGTAGTCGGTAATGGTGCCGTCCACGTCGAGGAAGATGATCTTCTTATCGGACATCGTCAGCAATCCCTTCCGGAGTTTCTACTCAAGGCCCTCGGCGCCGTTGGACTTGATGATCTTCTGGTAGGCGAAGAAGCTGTCCTTGCGGCGGCGCTCGTAGGTGCCGGTGCCGTCGTCGTGCTTGTCGACGTAGATGAAGCCGTAGCGCTTGCGCATCTCGCCGGTGCCGGCGGAGACGAGGTCAATCGGGCCCCACCAGGTATAGCCGATGAGGTCGACGCCGTCGTCGATAGCCTCGCCCATGGCCTTCACGTGGCGCTTCAGGTAGTCGATGCGATACGGGTCGTGGACCGAGCCGTCCTCTTCGACGGTGTCAAAGGCGCCCATGCCGTTCTCGACCACCATCAGCGGAATCTCGTAGCGGGCGTAGATCTCGTTCAGCGCGACGCGCAGGCCCGTCGGGTCGATCTGCCAGCCCCAGTCGGTCGCCTCGAGGTAGGGGTTCTTGCCGCCCATGGCCATGTTGCCCTGCATCATCTCGACCTCGTGGGTGCCCACGGTGCCGCTCATGTAATAGGAGAAGGTGTAGAAGTCGACCTTGCCGTCGGCGATGTCCTGCATATCGCCGTCTTCGACCTTAAGCTCGATGCCGTTCTCACGCCAGTAGCGACGGGCGTAATAGGGGTAGGCACCGCGGACCTGGACGTCGGAGCAGTACCAGTTCATGCGGTCCATCTCCTTGAGGTTGGCGAGCACATCGGCCGGGTCGCAGGTGGCCGGGTAGGAGAGGATGAAGCAATCCATGTTGCCCATCTTGAACTGCGGGTACTTCTCGTGGGCGAGGCGCACCACGCGACCGCTCGCCACAAACTGGTGGTGGAGGGCCTGATAGCACTGCTGCGGGGTCACGACGACCTTGGAGGCGGGGCCCTCAAAACCCTGGATCATCGAGGTCTCAAAAAGCGCACCCATGGCGGAGGTGCCGCAGTTGATCTCGTTGAAGGTGAGCCAGTAGGTGACCTTGTCCTTGTAACGCTCGAAGACCGTGGCGCAGTACTTCTCAAAGAGCGCGATGAGCTCGCGGCTCTCCCAGCCGTTGTACTTCTCCACGAGCGCGTAGGGCATCTCGTAGTGCGACAGCGTCACGAGCGGCTCGATGCCGTAGCGGGCGAGCTCGTCGAAGACCTTGTCGTAGAAGGCGAGGCCGGCCTCGTTGGGCTCGTCCTCCATGCCGGTCGGGTAGATGCGGCTCCAGGAGATGGACATGCGGAACATGTTGAAGCCCATCTCGGCGAAGAGCGCGATGTCCTCCTTGTAGTGGTGGTAGAAGTCGATGCCGTCGTGGTTGGGGTAGAGCTTGTTAGGGTCGATGTCGAGCGTGATCTCGCGCGGCTTCTCCACGCTGCCGCCCATGAAGTGGTCGTCCACGCTCGGGCCGCGCCCGTCGACGTCCCACGCGCCCTCGAACTGGTTAGCGGCCGTGGCGCCGCCCCAATAAAAGCCCTCCGGAAACACAACAGCCATGTTCGCATCCTCTCTCGAACCTCACCGGGCCGTCCCTCGGACGACAAACTGACCGATACGGTTCGACATGTTCGAGTATGCACCGCGGCAAGCCCGACCATGCCGCTCAACGGGCTTTCGGATACTTCTTTTCAGTAACTGGTTTGTGGCCTATGATACCTCTGACACATTTTGACACCTAAGGAGCAGGCTTGGATATCGTCTACCGCATACGCGGCGCGCGCGACCTCACCCCCACCGAACAGCACCTTGCCAACACCGTGCTTGCCATGGGAGAACGCGTCCAGGATTTCACCATCAAGGAGCTCGCCAGCGCCACCTCGACCTCGATTGCGAGCATCCATCGGCTCTGTCGCAAGCTGGGGCTCGAAGGCTACAAGGAGCTTAAGGTTGAGCTCGCGCGCTCGGAGGCGCGGCGCGTTGCCCCCGCGGATGCGGTCGATATCAACTTCCCCTTCAAAGCAGGAGAGACCGCGCGCGAAATCGGCCCGCGCATGGAACTTCTCTACGCCAAGACGCTGCGCGAGACGCGCGAGATGCTCGATGCCGACGAAATCGACCGCGCCGCAGAGCTCATCGAGCGCGCCGGCCAGGTGGACATCTACACAACCTCGCACAACCTCTACCCGGCAAACATGTTCTGCGATCGTCTGCTCTCGGCAGGGCGGTCCGCCACCTGCCATGAATCGCTCGAACGCCAGACACGGACGGCGCTCGCCGCCACCGAGGAACATGTGGCCGTGATGATCTCGTACTCGGGACTTGCCGATCAGATCTTCCGGCTCCTGCCAGTTCTGCGCGAGCGCTCCTGTCCCGTTATCCTCATCGGCACGCCCTACGCTGCGCGGCGGCATCCGGGTTTGGCGGCCTACCTGCACGTGAGCGATAGCGAGAGCCTACGCAACCGCATCACGCAGTTTGCAAGCCACATTGCCGTGCAGTATGCCCTCGACACGCTCTTCAGCTGCTTTTTTGCCCGCGCCTACCGTGAGGGCATGGGCTTTTTGCGCGACTCCCTCCCCTACCTGGGACACACGGACGAAACGGGCGCGCTACGCCATGTGGGCCTAAGCCCTTCTGGCCCTGGCGAGGCGCTCGGCGCCGGCACCGCGCTCGACATGCTTCAGAGCATGCGCTGACGCAGGGAGCTAGAAGACGTCGCAACGCAAAACGGCCCGCCGAGCAGTACTCGACGGGCCGCGGAGACCTTTATTCGGGCCGAGGGAAGCGTCAGTCGCGGCGACCGAAGATGGCGAGCAGACGCAGGAACACGTTGATGATGTCGAGATAGAGCTCGATGGCGTACCACACGGCGTTGGTGAGCGTGGGCACCGCTGTGGCGGCACGGTGCACGTCGTAGCCGATGAAGCCGCAGAAGAGCAGGATTACCACGATGTCGGTCATGGTCTGCTGGATGCCAAAGAGCATGAGCGCAAACTCCACCACGATGACGGCGAGAAGGCCCAGGCAGCAGACGGACACGATCCGCTCAAAGAAACGCGGGAACGCGATGCCCGCAAGACCGAAGACGATCATGATGCCCGCCGTCGCCGTGAAAGCGGCGGAGATGCTCTCCATCGAATACATAGAGAGCGTCATCGACGTGGTGAAGCCAAAGGTGAGCGTAAAGAGCGTGTAGCCGATCATGCCGAGCGTGAGGCTCTCACGCGCGCGGCCAATGCTCATGGTGATGATGCCGCCGATGGAGCCCGCGAGTGTGAGCAGGGTGAACATCATGGGATTGCGCCCGACGAACAGCCAGAAGTCGAGCGTCGAGGTCATCTGCGAGCAGGCGCCCATGATCGCAAACGAGAGGACCACGAGGCCGGTCAGAACCAGGTTGTACATACGGCGGGAGATGAGACGCGGCGCAGGACCGTGTGCCTCCTCCGTATAGATGGGAGATTCGTACTGTTCGAGCTCGTTCATGTGAGCCTCCTTTGATACGCCGTGTGGGTCATACCTCGGCACGCACGGCGAAAACGCACCAGTTGGTTTCCCTATGGTACCCAATTTGCTGGCAGTTTACGTATGAATGTGCCGCTCGCACACCAAAGCGCACGAGCGGCACATCTCGCGCTTTCAGCGGTCACGGTGCCGGCGGGCGGCCGCGGCGCAGTCGGCGCACGACCTAGGAAAGGTCCTCGCCGTTGGTCGCGATGACCTTCTTGTACCAGTAGAAGCTGTCCTTGCGGGAGCGCTCGAGCGTGCCCTTGCCCTCGTCGTCACGGTCAACGTAGATGAAGCCGTAGCGCTTGCGCATCTCGCCGGTGCCGCAGCTCACCAGGTCGACGCAGCCCCACATGGTGTAGCCCATAAGGTCAACGCCGTCGATCTCGATGGCATCCTTCATGCTCTGGATGTTCTTGCGCAGGTAGTCGATACGGTAATCGTCATGGACCGAGCCGTCGGCCTCCTTGACGTCGCTCCAGCCGATGCCGTTCTCCACAATCCACAGCGGCTTGCGGTAGCGGTCGTAGAGCTTGTTGAGCGTGAGGCGCAAACAATACGGGTCGGTTGCCCAGCCCCAGGCGTTCGTCTCAAGATACGGGTTGGAAACGCCCATGACAAAGTTGCCGCCCTCAACGCCCGCGTCCTCGGGGTGCGTGGTCACGGTCGAGCCGCCGTAGCAGGAGAACGACAGGAAGTCCGCCGGGTAGGTGGCAAGAATCTCGAGGTCGTCCTCTTCCATCTCGAGCTCGATGCCCTGGCGCTCCATCTCCTTCAGGCGATAGGCCGGGTAGTAGCCGCCCGTCTGCACGTCGGAGTACCACAGCGTATCGTGCTCGCGCTCCATAACGAGCAGGTCGTCGGCAGGGTCTGCCGTGTAAGGGTAGGTCGGGCCAAAGGCGAGCATCTGGCCGACGCGGATCTCGGGCGAGATCTCGTGCGCCGCCTTAACGGTGAGCGCGGAGGCCACAAACTGGTTGTGCGCGCCCTGCGCCTTGGCCTGCGGGGACTGATCGACAAGGCCGCCGCCCATGTAGGGGGCGTGGCTCATCATGTTTATCTCGTTGAAGGTAAGGTAGTACTTCACCTTGCCGAGGTAATGCTTCATAACCGTCGTAGCGTAGCGCACAAACGGCTCGATGCATTTGCGGCTCTTCCAACCGCCGTAGGCGTTGGTGAGGTGCAGCGGGGTCTCGTAGTGCGAGAGCGTCACGAGCGGCTCGATGCCGTACTTGGCGCACTCGTCAAAGACCGCATCGTAGAAGGCAAGGCCCTTGGGATTGGGCTCGGCGTCGTCACCGTTGGGGAAGATGCGCGCCCAGTTCATGGAGAGACGGAAGCACTTGAAGCCCATCTCGCCCATGAGGGCGATGTCCTCCTTGTAGTGATGGTAGAAGTCGGTGGCGGTGTGGCTCGGGTAATACTCGCCGTCGATGATGGCCACCTCGGCGCCCTCGGGCACCTCCATGGGCGCACCAAAGCCCATGCCGGTGGAGCCTGTCTCGCCCGTCGCGGGGTTTCGCCATGTCACGCGGCGCGGCACGGTGTGGCTACCGTTGGTGAGCGCATCGGAGGTGTTAGGGCCCTTGCCGCCCTCGTCCCAGCCGCCCTCGTACTGGTTGGCCGCTGTAGCGCCACCCCACAAGAATCCATCGGGAAATGCCATGGTAAGCTCCTTCTCACTCGACGGCACCGCGTACCGGCGCCCCAAACGTTTCGCGTATACCCCACTCAGGCGGCAGTTGATCGAACGAATCGGTGCCTGACACTTCTTTTCGGTGGATGAAAACAGCCGGGCACCCGCGGGCACCCGGCCGACCTCATGGCGTCACGGTCACACAACGCGTGCAATTATCAACAGGCTGCCCTAGCCGAGCATGCCCTCGATCTGTTTGAAGATGGCCTCGCAGTTCTGGCGGCCGTAATCGAGCGGCGCCATCACCTCGACGGGAATCTCGACATAGCGGGTTACCTGGCCCTTGTTGAAGCCCACCTGCGGGCCCAACAGAATGCAATCGTAGTTTTGCCAGACCTCTTTGCACTTGCCAATACCCACCGCGTCGATGTGGAAGTCGTCAATCCCATGCTCGGCCGCATAGGCCTCCATCTTTCTCATGAGCATCGAGGTCGACATGCCACCCGCGCATGCAAGAAGAACCCTCATCGTTATCCTCCTTTAACCGATGATCCGGTGGATCTGCTCAAAAATCGCCTTGCAATTCTGGCGACCGTAGTCGATAGGCGCCATCACCTCGACGGGAATCTCGACATATTTCTCGATATTGCGCTTCTCAAAACCGACCTGCGGCCCCAAAAGGATGCACTGATAGTTCTGCCAGATCTCGCGGTCCTTACAGCGCGCCACGCTCACCGCGTTGATCTCAAACGGCTCTATGGCGTTTTCTGCCGCATAGGCCTCCATCTTTTTCATGAGCATCGAGCTCGACATGCCCGCACCGCAGACCAAAAGAATCTTCACGTCAGTCCTTTCATCAAGACGTGGCACGCCGAAGCGGAACCTTCTGGCCCCACCGCGGCGTGCCGGTCGCTACAGCCGACATCGATTCTTATACCGCAATGCTTGATGCCATAGACGGTCCCAATCCTTAAACGACTTGCGTGCGCTCGGCCTGCTTGCGCTCAGCTTAATCGCGCTCGGCCTGATCGCGCTCCGCCTGCTCGCGCTCGAGGCATTGCTTGTCATACAGCGCCAAAAACGGCGCATAGCAGAGGTAACCCACCGCAAAGCCGATGAGCGGAAGCACGCAGTTCTGGATTGCCATGGAGCTCAAGAACTCCGGGAAGAAGATAGGCAGCGCTGTCATGAGCAGCACCGAGGGCGGACGAAGAAAACCAATCTGGAAGAGCACAAAGGCGATGGCCGAGGTCAAAACCGTGTTGACGATGAAGGGAATGGCGATCACGGGGTTCAGCATGACGGGCACGCCAAAGACCATAGGCTCCGAGATGCCAAAGCACGCCGGCACCAGGCCCGCCTTGCCCACCGCGCGCAGCTGCTCGGAGCGGGCACGCACGCAGCACACCGCGAGCGGCAGAAGGTTTCCCGTGCCGCCGCAGCACGAGACCGTAAGAAAGAGCATGGTGGGGTTGAACACCGGAGCCTCGCCCGCCGCGATGAGCTCGGCGTTGGTCTGGTAGGCCGTGATCATAACCGGGGTGATGACCACGCCTACGATTGAGGTGCCGTGGATACCAAGCGACCAGAAAAGCATGCAGATGGTAATGAGCACAAACATGCCGGGGCCGGAGATGAGCACACCGAGCGGGATCGAGAGCACCTCCATAACGGCACCGGGGATGTTGAAGCCACATGCCGCCTCGACCGCCGTGTTGAGACCGCACCACAGCACGATGTTTAGCACGAGCGGGATGAGCGCCGAGAACGAATCGGAGAGAAACTGCGGCACGACCTCGGGCATGCGGATGACGATGTGACGGTCGGCGCAGAGCTTGATGATGCGCACCACGATGATGGGCAGGATGAGCGCGCAGAACATGCCGGTACCGCCGAGATAGGTGGTGTCGAGCACCGTCTTGGTGGTGCCGTCTGCAAGCGTGACGGATTCAGCCGGGGAGCTCACCATAAGGAACAAAAACAGCGCCACAAAACCGTTTGCCATAGCGCCCTGCATGCCGAGGTTCTCGGTATAGGCATAGGCGACGCCAAAGGCCACGGCAAGGGAAATGAGCCCCATGGTCATGTTGTAGGGAACCTGCAGCCACTGGTAGGCAGCATCGGTTACCTCGAGCACGCCGGCGAGGTCGAGCAGCGTGGAGATGATGGTAAAGATTGCGCCCGCCAAGATGAGCCCCATGGTGCCCATCATGCCGCCGGATACCGCCCCAAATGCCGGGTTTTTCTGAAGGCGCTCACCCGCCGCCTGCAACTTCACCATCGCCGGAGACTGAGCTAAAGAATCGAGAGCGGACACGGCTACCACCTTCCCCCGAATGCGGGCCACAGCGAATCCCCCATCTGCTGCGTCGCCCTATGAGGTGACGATAGCGCTCGGGGTGGGAGAAGGTAACGGCGGTGCGCCTAAATCCGCTGTACGGTAGGCGTTTTGCCGCGTGCGGACGAGGTGCCGCCGATGCGGACGTGCCGCGCGGCCAAGATGGTTAGGCGGGTTTAAAAGACGTTCATCAAGCCGCAAATGCCGATGAGAACATAGGTGAGGCGACGCAGCAGCGCATCATCGATGCGGCGCGCCAGCACGTTGGCGACGGCAAGACCCGTGCAGATTGCCACAGCGCCCAGCGCGATGATAGGCAGCGGGTTGGGCGGAAACGCACCCGCCACCGCACGAATGACGGTCGTGTAGACCACGTTGATAGCAAAAAACAGCTGGAGGGACCCTAGGCGTTCCTCGCGGTTGGGGAAGCGCTGCAGGAAGTAGAGCACAAGAAGCGGCCCGCCGATGCCGAAGAACCCGTCGCAAAACCCCGAGAGCGCCACGTAGAACCAGCCCAACGCCGGATGCAGCGGCTTGTTCTCAGCACGCTCGCCAATACAGAGGTAGTAGACCGAAAGCGCGATAAGGAAAACGCCGAAGGCGCGTTTGACGAGCTCCTGGTCGGGGGCGACGGAGGTGAGATAGGCAGAGGAGCCGCTCAGCACCATGTAGCACGCAAGCGGGGCGAGGATCTCGCGCACGCGCAGATGGGCACGGTAGCGCCACACCATCGAAATGCAGAGCACGAAAAAGACCACGCCCGAGATGGCGGCGGCCGTGGGCACGGGATACAGCATGGGCAGCGCCATCATGAGCACGAGACCCGCTCCAAAACCCGTCACGCCCTGCAGGATGCCCCCAACAAACGAGGCGACGACTATCAACACGTAGACCACAGCGCGCCTCCCCTCGGTATCACCTGGCGGCGCAGACCGCGCTGTGTCTCGCGCCTTTTACTCGCCATTGCCGTGCGAGACGGCAACCGGCATCAGGCCTGCGCTTTCAGCCAGCGCTCCACGACATCGGCCACGGCTTCCTCGTCGTTCAGGTCCACGGCGGGAACCTCGAGGCGCACATCGCGCACAAGGGCATCGTTGCAGGCGATGGCCACCGTGCGCTCGTCCACCAGATCGAGCGAGTTTGCGCCACGCAGGCGGTCGACGCCCGAGCGGGCGACCACGATGTTGGGGAGACCGGCAGATTTGTAACCCTCCACGAGCACGACATCGACATCGGTGTAGCGCGCGAGCAGACGGTCGAGCGAAAACTCCACCTCCGTATCGGCGTACTCGGCGTAGCGCGTCGCCGAGACAACGCCCACATGACAGCTGCCCGCTTGGGCGTGGCGCCAGGAGTCCTTACCGGGCACATCGATATCAAAACCCGCGTGGCCGTGGTGCTTGACGGTGCCCACGCGCACCCCGCGTGCGGTCAGCGCCGCGATGACCTTCTCTACCAACGTGGTCTTGCCAGAGTTTTGGTAGCCGATAAACGCCAGGGCGGGCGCGGGGCGCTCGAAGGCGACGTGCTCGGGCGCGGCCGACGCGCAGACGCGGCCCTCGGCATCATCGGCGGCAGAGGCGCCAGCGCAAGTCTCGGCATCATCAGCGGCAGGGGCGCCCGCCGCTGCCTCGGTGCGCTCCCCCGATGCCTCGGCACGCTCCCAAAGCCCGGAGCGTCCGCCCTCCTTGCGCAGCAGGCGCACATCGACGATCTCCATACCGCGGTCGACCGCCTTGCACATGTCGTAGATGGTGAGGCACGCCGCGCTCGCCGCTGTAAGCGCCTCCATCTCGATACCGGTCACACCGGTGACGCCGCAGGTGGCGGTCACGTGAAAACCAACGCGACCGTCTGCGCGGGGCGCGGCCCAGCCCTCTGGCTGCGTATCGGCACCAGCGAGCACATCAGGCGCGGCAATAGGCACGATATCTACCTTGGCCTTGGTGATCATAAGCGGGTGGCACATGGGGATGATGTCGCTCGTGCGCTTTGCCGCCATGATGCCGGCAATGCGGGCGCAGGCGAGCACGTCTCCCTTCTTGGCGCGGTCCTCGAGCACCATGGCCTGCGTCTCGGGATGCATGAGGATGGTGCCCTCGGCAATGGCGAGGCGGCGGGTCTTGGCCTTTTCGGACACGTCCACCATACGCACGTCACCGTGCTCGTCCACGTGCGTCAGCTCGTCGCGGTACGCGTCGCGCGCCTCCGCGGGCATAGCGTCGGTCATGGTCATCAGCCTCCGATCTGGGACATGAAGCGCTCCGTCCCGTTGATGACATGGTGTTCCTCGGGTTTGTGCGCCACCGCGTCGCGCCAGATTGCCGCAACCGCCGCATCGTCGCCGGCACGCAGGGCGTCGCGAACGCGGTATTCGGCATCGGAGAAGAGGCAGGGGCGGATGGCGCCGTCCGCCGTCAGGCGCATGCGGTTGCACGAGCTGCAGAAATGGTTGGACATAGCCGAGATGAAGCCGACGGTGCCCGCGGCGCCGGGGAAGCGCCAATACGCCGCCGGGCCCGCCCCGGAGGGCCCGGTGCCCGCGGCAACCGGCTCGAGCGCGCCCACACCGGCAGCCTCGGCCGCGCGCGAGATGCGTTCGCGCAGCTCTGCGGAGGGAACGGTGTCGCTTGCGTCCCACACGGACGCATCGACGCCGCCCGGGCAATGCGGGTCGGCAGCCTTGCCACCAGCAAGATCCTCGGCAGCATCATGGGCCCGGTCCGCACCGGTTTTTTCGTTGCCGATGGGCATGTACTCGATAAAACGCACGTGCACCGGTCGCTCGAGCGAGAGCTTGGCCAAGCCAAAGACGTCCTGCTCGAGCCGGCGCACGACCACGCAGTTGACCTTTACGGGCTCAAAGCCCCATGCAAGCGCCGCATCGATGCCAGCGAGCGTCTGCTCAAGGCGGCCCAGGCGGGTAATGGCCGAGAACTGGGCGGGGTCGAGTGTGTCGAGCGAGATGTTCACGCGGTCGAGCCCGGCGTCCTTGAGCTCCGCGGCCATACGCGGCAGCAGCGCGCCATTGGTGGTGAGCGAGATGTCCTCGATCTGGGGGATAGAGCGAATGTCGCGAATGAGCGGCACAATGCGATGCGAGACAAGCGGCTCTCCCCCGGTAAGGCGCACGCGGCGCACGCCCTCGGCGGCAGCGATGCGCACGAACCGGGCGATTTCCTCGGCAGAGAGCAGCTCGTCGTGCGCGCGGGCGGGCACGCCCTCCTCGGGCATGCAGTACACGCAGCGGAAGTTGCACTTATCGGTCACAGCGATGCGCAGGTAGGTGATACCGCGGCCAAAGCCGTCGTGCAGCTCTTCTGCCATGCGCATCTCCTCTTCTGTCGTTGGGACCGAGCTTCTGGGCTCGGGCCTTTTGAGCTTCTGGGCTCGGGCCTTTATTCTCGCATCAGAATGAAGCGAGTGCAATTGCCAAGAAGGCCCTCGCTGCGCACAGGCTTCCCCGTCTTTTGCCGCGCAAACCAGACTTGTGGGGACTTTTTCGTACATTTAGGCAGAAGCTCTGAGTAGCCGAATAGATCGCAAGCCTTTTACCTGCAAGTTTATTGAGCCTCACCCCTCGGCTACTAGATCTGGGCGCAAAAATCTACGAAAAAGTCCCCGTCCGCATCTGTTCAGGACGCTAGTCCAGCTCTTTGAGCCCCTGACACAGCTCCCAGTACGTCCCGCCGAGCGCATAGAGCTCGTCGTGCGTGCCGCGCTCGATAATGCGGCCGTGGTCGAGCACCATGATGGCATCGGCGTCGCGCACGGTGGAGAGGCGGTGCGCGATCATAAAGGTCGTGCGACCCTCCATGAGCTGCTTCATACCGCGGCTGATGAGCATCTCGGTGCGCGTGTCGATCGAGGAGGTCGCCTCGTCCAGAATAAGAACGGGCGGGTCGGCAACGGCAGCGCGCGCGATGGCGAGCAGCTGGCGCTGACCCTGGGAGAGGTTCGCACCGTCAGAGGTCACCATGGTGTCGTAGCCCTGCGGCAGACGGCGGATGAAGCTGTCGGCGTTGGCGATCTTTGCCGCCGCGCGAACCTCCTCGTCGGTGGCGTCGAGCTTGCCGAAACGGATGTTCTCGGCGATGGTCCCCGTGAAAAGATGGGTGTCCTGCAACACGATGCCGAGCGAGCGGCGCAGCGAGTCCTTCTCGATGTTCTTGACGTTGATGCCGTCGAAAGTGATCTCGCCCTCTTGCACATCGTAGAAACGGTTGATGAGGTTGGTGATGGTGGTCTTGCCGGCGCCCGTGGAGCCCACAAAGGCGATGGTCTGGCCGGGCTCGGCAAAGAGGTTGATGCCGTGGAGCACCTCGTGGCCCGGCTCGTAGCCAAAGCTCACGTCGTGGAAGCGCACGTCGCCACGGAGCGGCAGCGCGCCCACGGCAAGTAGCGTGCCATCGACGCCGCGCGCGGTGGCGCTCACCTTGGCGCCCGCCTCAAGGGCGGCCGGAGTGCACGAAACAACCCCGTCCCCATTTGTGCCGCCGTCGGCGACCTTCACGAGCGAGCCCCAGGCACCGATGCCCCAACCCTCGGGAATGCGCCATACCCAAGAGCCGCGACCTGTCTGCTCGAGCCGCACACGGCCCTCGTCCACCTCGGGCTTCTCGTGCATAGCGGCAAAAACGCGCTCCGCTCCGGCAAGTGCCGAAAGCAGGAAGTTCGACTGCTGCGTGAACTGGTTGATGGGCATAGCGGTCTGGCGCACAAAGACCAGGTAACTCGCAAGCGCGCCCACGTCGGTCGCGCCGGTAATAGCCATCCAGCCGCCGACCGCCGCCACGATGGCGTAGTTCACGTAGCTGATAGATACCACGGCCGGGATCATCGACGCGGCGTAAGCCTGCGCGCCCGTACCGGCGACGCGCAGCTGCTCGTTCTTATCGCCAAACTCCGCCACGTTGGCGCTCTCGTGATTAAAGACCTTTACGACCTTCTGACCGGTGACCATCTCCTCCACATAGCCGTCGAGCTTGCCGAGCACCGCCTGCTGCTTTTGGAAGTACCGGCGGCTGCAGCGGGTGGAGAAGCTGATGTAGGCAAACATCACCGCATAGCCCACGACCACAATGAGCGAGAGCTGCCAGTTTAGGATGAAGATCATGGTGAGCGTGCCCACGATCATGATGAAGCTCTGGATGACCATGGCAAAGCTGTTGTTCATGGCCTCGGCCACGGTGTCGACGTCGTTGGTGAAGTAGCTCATGATGTCGCCGCGGCTGCGCGAGTCAAAGTAGCGAAGCGGCAGCGTCTGGATGTGCGCAAAGAGGTCGCGGCGGATATCGACGAGCACCTTCTGGCCGGCGTGCACCATCGTCTGGGTGTAGCCAAAGGTGGCAAGAACGCCCGCGCAATAGATGGCCGCCGTGAGCAGGATGTTTTTGACGAACGTCTCGTAGTTACCCGCGGCGAGCGCATCCACCACGGGACGAATCATATAGGTGCCAACAAGGTTGGCCACCGCAGAGATGGTAACGAGTACCGCCACGGCCAAGAAGAGCAACTTGTGACGACCCAGATAGGCCATGAGCTCATGCAGGGTGTGCAGAAGATTCTTGGGCTTGTTTCCCGGTGCCGGCATTAGCGCTCACCTCCCTTCGAGGCGGAGGTGTCTGTCGAAGTGCATGAAACGACCCCGTCCCCAACTGTGCCGTATTGCTGCGAGGTGTAGATCTCGCGATAGATCTCGGAGGTCGCGAGGAGCTCGTCGTGCGTGCCAACGGCGCTCACGCGTCCGTCGTCGAGCACGATGATCTGGTCCGCGTCTTCCACCGAGTTCACGCGCTGCGCGATGATGATCTTGGTCACACCGGTGAGCTCGGCAAGCGCGGCGCGAATCTGCGCGTCCGTAGCCATGTCGACCGCACTTGTGGAGTCGTCAAAGATGATGACCTTGGGGTGCTTCAGAAGCGCACGCGCGATGCAGAGACGCTGCTTCTGACCGCCGGAGACGTTCACGCCGCCCTGGCCGAGGTCGTAGTCAAGACCGCCCGGCAAACGGTCGAGGAACTCGTCCACTCGCGCCTGCCGGCATGCCGCCAAAAGCTCCTCGTCGGTCGCCTTGGGGTTGCCCCAGCGCAGGTTCTCGCGCACCGTGCCCGAGAAGAGCACGTTTTTCTGCAGCACGATGGCAACTGCGTCACGCAGGGCAACCAGGTCATAGGCGCGCACGTCATGCCCGCCCACGCGGACCTCTCCCTCAGTCGCGTCGTAGAGACGCGGGATCAGCTGCACAAGCGTGGTCTTGCCCGAGCCCGTACCGCCGAGGATACCCACCGTAGCGCCAGCGGGAATAGCGAGCGAAATGTGCTCGAGCACGTACTCCTGCGCGTCGGTGCGGTACTTGAAGGAGACATCGTCAAAGGCCACCGAACCGTCCGCGACCTCGGTCAGCGCGCCCTCCGGCGAGGTGAGGTCAACGTGCTCGTCCAGTACCTCAGAGATGCGGTGCACACTCGCAAGCGAACGCGTGAGCAGCAAAAACACGTTAGAGATCATGATGAGCGAGTTGAGGATCTGCATGACGTAGGAGAGAAAACCCGTGAGCTCGCCCACCTGAAGCGCTCCGCCCAAAATCATCTGCCCGCCGAACCACATGATGAGGGTCGTGGCCGTGTACATCGATACATAGAGCACGGGCATGTTGAAGACCGCCAGGCGGAAGGTCCGCTCGCTTGTGGCGGCGAGCCCCTCGTTCACGCGGCGGAACTCCTCGCACTCAAAGTCGCCGCGGACGTAGGCCTTGACCGCGCGCACGGCCGTGAGCATCTCTTGCACCACGTCGTTCAGCTTGTCGACCGTTGCCTGCAGCACGCCGTAGAGCGGGCTCACGCGGCGCACGATGATAACGATGGCGATGGCCATGACCGGCACCACGCCGCAAAAGACAAGCGCAAGCTCGGCATTGAGGTAGAAGGCGAGCGCAAAGCCGATGATAAGCATCACGGGTCCACGCACCATGGGGCGAAAACCGGCGTTGAGCGCGTTTTGGATAACCGTTACGTCGGTGGTCATGCGGGTGACGAGCGACGACGTTTCAAAGTGGTCGAGGTTCGCAAACGAGTACTCCTGCACCTTCTGGTACTCCGCCGCGCGCAAGTGCGCGCCGAGCCCGTAGGCGGCGCGCGCCGCAAAGCGGGCGTAAAGCAGGCCTGTGATGAGGGCGGCGATGGCGCAGGCGCCCATGAGCAGACCCTGACCGGCAATGTAGTCGAGGTCGCGGTTTGCCACGCCCACGTCGATGATGTCCGCCATGAGGATGGGAATCACCATCTCAAAGGCGCTCTCGATGATGACAAGCAGAATGCCGAGAATGGCATCGCGACGGTACTGGCCCAGGTAGGAGATGATACGGCGGAGCTCATGCATGAGAGGTCGCCTCCCCTGCGTCGTGCGCCTCGCCCGCGGCGCGCGACTCGCTCACGTCATGCGCCTCGCTCGCGCCGGGCTCGGCGGGCGTGCGGCCGGTAGCCTGGCTCTCTGCTGCGGCGGCGGCGAGCTTCTGCCCGTAGGCGCGCAGGTTCGCGTGCGCGCGGCGCAGGTAGTCGGCAAATGCCTCGCGCTCCTCGGGCGTAAAGCCGTCGAGCATGGCGCACGCCTCCTCCGCGCAAGCGGCGTTCCACGCGCGGGCGACGCGCTCCCCCTCGCTGGTTAGCGAAACCACCTTGCAGCGGCGGTCGTCCGCATGCGGCGCAAAGCTCACAAAACCCTTGCGTTCGAGCGCGTCGAGCATGCGCGAAACGCCCGCTGGATCGAGCTCGTAGAAATCGGCGAGCTCGCGCGGCGTGCAGGAACCGTTCTCTGCCAAGTAACTCAGCAGCTTGGGCTGACCGGTGCCCAACCCAATACTTGCCATGTAGGGGTGCATAAGCTGCTTTTGGGCATGAGACGCCCTAAAGAGCAGCATACGGTAAGCGCCGAGCTCGCCCGGGTCAGCCATATCTGGCGCCGGAAACTGCGCAGCTTTTCTGTCTTGCATAGCTCCTCGCAATACTTGATATGTCAATTGTTGACTTATCAAGTATTAACGCGCTGCAGAATCTCTGTCAAGTTGTCTAGCAGAATGTAGCGCATCGGGGTCGATAATCCCTCTGTCAGCGTTTTTCTGTACCTCAGGCCTCTCCTGCTGTCACTCGGGCACCTTACCGGTCGCCATGATCTGGGCGAGGTCATCCTCGGTGAGAACCGGCACGCCCAGGCTCTCGGCCTTGGCGAGCTTGGAGCCCGCCTTCTCGCCCGCCACCACGTAGCTCGTCTTCTTGGAAACCGAGCCAGTAACCTTGGCGCCGAGTGCTTTGAGGACGCTTCCCGCCTCGTCGCGCGTGAACCGCGTGAGGGCGCCCGTGAGCACAAAGGTGAGACCGGCGAGCGGCTGCGCCTCGGTGAGCTCGGCTGCAACCCCCGCCTCCTCGGCAAAGGCCGCATCTGCCCCCGCGCCGCCGAGGTTCTCCTCCAACGTCACGCCCGCCTGGCGCAGGCGCTCGAGCACCGCGAGATTCTCGGGAACCGCAAAGAATTCCTTCACGCTTGCCGCGATCTTGGGACCGATGCCCTCGATGCCAGCGATGTCCTCCTCACTCGCGTCAATGAGCGCGGGCAGGTTGAGGAAGCGCTGGGCAATGAGCTCGGCCACGCTCTTGCCCACATGACGGATACCCAGCGCAAAAAGCACGCGCGAGAGCGGCTGCTCCTTGGAGCGCGTGATCTCGTCCACCACCTTCTGGGCGATGGTGGCGCCCACGAGAATGGGGTCGCCCGCGTGGATACCGCGGCGTTTGTTGTCCGTCTGGTAGGTGCGACCGGTGTCGAGCGCCGCCACCGCGTCAACCGTGAGCGCATAGAAATCGGCGACGTCGCGCAGGAGGCCCGCCTCGACCATCTTGTCGATGAGCTCGGCGCCCACGCCGTCGATGTCCATGCAGGGGCGGCTCACCCAGTGCGCCAGGCGCTCGCGCAGCTGCGCGGGGCAGTCGATGGAGACGCAGCGATAGGCGACCTCGCCCTCCTCATGCACCACGGGCGCGCCGCACGCCGGGCAGGTGCTCGGCATCTCATACTCTGCGGCTCCCTCCGGACGGCGGTCGAGAACCGGCCCCACGACCTCGGGAATCACGTCGCCCGCCTTGTGGACCACAATGGTGTCGCCCACGCGCACGTCCTTGCGGCGGATCTCGTCAATGTTGTGGAGGGTCGCGCGGGCAATCGTGGAGCCCGAGACCGTCACCGGGTCGAATTCCGCCACCGGCGTGAGCACGCCCGTGCGGCCAACCTGGATGCGAATCTCGCGAAGCACCGTGCGCTTCTCCTCCGGCGGGAACTTGAAGGCGATGGCCCAGCGCGGCGCGCGCGCCGTGAAGCCGAGCTCGTCTTGCTGCGCGAAGCTGTCGACCTTCACGACAACGCCGTCGATGTCGTAATCAAGCTCGCTTCGGTGCGCGAGGGCGTTGGCGCAGAACTCGTGCACCTCGGCCGGCGTTGCGCAGCGGGCTACGTTGGGGTTGACGGAGAAACCGGCCTGACGGAGCCAGTCGAGGAAAGCGTGCTGGCTGTCGACGTGTAACGGCGCCGTATCTGCCACAGCGTAGAGGAAGGTCGCAAGGTCACGGCGCGCCGTGACCTTGGGATCCTTCTGGCGCAGGCTGCCCGCGGCGGCGTTGCGAGGATTCGCGAAGGGGTCGCGTCCCTCGGCGTCGGCCTCCTCGTTCAGGCGCACAAAGCTCCCTTTGGGCATGTAGACCTCGCCGCGCACCTCAATCACGGTGTCACGGTCGGCTCCCATGTGGTCGAGCGCCGGAGCGGAGAGGTGCATCGGCACGTCATGGATGGTGCGGACGTTCAGGCTTACATCCTCGCCCGTGGTACCGTCGCCGCGCGTTGCCGCGCGCACAAAGGTGCCGCCGCGATAGGTGAGCGCGACGCCAAGGCCGTCAATCTTGAGCTCGCAGGTGTAGGTGACCTGTCCCGCGCCGAGCGCGTCCTCGGTGCGCTGGAGCCACTCGTCCAGCTCCTCGAGGTTCATGGCGTCGTCCATCGAGTACATGCGCGCCATATGCGTGACCGGTGCAAACTGCTCGGTGTCTACGTAACCGCCGCCCACACGCTGCGTGTAGGAATCGGGCGTCACGAGGTCGGGATAGCGCGCCTCAATCTGCTGCAGCTCCACAAGAAGCTTATCGAAGGCAGCATCCGTTATCTCGGGCGCGTCGAGAATGTAGTAGCGGTACGCATGGTAGTCGAGCTCGTGGCGGAGCTCCGCCGCGCGCGCGGCGGCAGCGGCCTCTGCCGAGGCATCGGCAACGGGCGCCGCGCCCTCCGCCACCTGCAAGGGTACCTCCTGGTCCTCGCCTATGATCTCGCCAAACAGATTCTCCTGCGCCACAGCATCCTCCTCGCTACGACATTGCTGACGTATAGGGTACCATCCCACGCTGAGTTGCCCCGGACAAGCTCAAGTCGTTTATGAGCGTAAGCTAAACACTGCTGCTGTGACATCCGCCATTTTGACGCGGTTAAACCATCATCGTGCCTGATGAGTGCTTTAGCTTACTAAGCACACATCAGGCACCAGCTTTTTTAAGCTCAGAAACGACCTGAGCTTTGTATGGGCCCGCAAACAACGTGCTGGAGACTTACGAAAAAGCCTGCGACCAATGCGCCGACGAACCAGGTCTTCAAGCAGAGCAGGACCCTCCACATGCTCAAGCGGGGCGATTGCCTCCATATACCTGCGCAAAACGATGTCCCATTTCCAAAACCACGCGAAGTAAGTGGCCTATTTCAATCAGCGCATCTAGACTGGCCGCTCCCGGTTCATTGCGAGCACGTTTCCCCAGTTGATGCACACGCCCCTTTGACGTGTCATCTCTCTTCCTTGCGAAGCCCACTTACTTTGCAGGTTTTTATTTGACTGGACCTTCTCCAGCCACCGTCTTTGCTCCGTTCCGCGGAAAGCTATCGCGAGCAAACAGCACCATAACGATAAAGGCTGCCACCAAGAACGCTGCCGCGCCCACAAAGATAAAGTAGTCACCATAAACTGGCGATTGCGTCACAAAAGACGCGGCGCACTCCTTAGAGCACGCCGCGCCCAATCGCAGCATATGTTTGGCGAGGCGTCTCACGCCTGAGTGGCGTCCGCCTCCTCGGTTGCCTCGGCGGCCTCAGCAGCCTCTTCAGCGGCCTTGGCCTCGAGCCAGTCGGCACGGCGGACGGCGCGCGAAGCAAAGCCGATCACCGCAGCGGGGATGACCGCAAGCACGAGGATCATGATCGGCGGTGCGATGAGGTAGATTCCCATAGCTCCAACCCCCTTACACGAACATTCCGCCGGCGATGCCCGCAACGCCCGTGAAGGCGAGCGCCATAAGGGCCGCCGTGATGAGCGAGATGGGCACACCGCGGAGAA
This sequence comes from uncultured Collinsella sp., assembly GCA_959602875.1. Classification (GTDB taxonomy): domain Bacteria; phylum Actinomycetota; class Coriobacteriia; order Coriobacteriales; family Coriobacteriaceae; genus Coprousia. Next base: position 22,652 of record CAUGVQ010000013.1, read on the forward strand.
CGCCCGGAACGAGGCGCTCGTCGATGCGGTCATGGATGAAGGCGAAGGCAACCACCGCGATGAAGATGCCCATGCCGGTACCGAAGGCGGTGCCGAGCGCTACGTCGAAGGTGGCAACATCGGCAGAGGCGGCCATCGAAAGCGGCGTGGCGAGCACGGCGGCGTTGACAGCGAGCAGCGCGCAGAGCTGATAGATGCGCGAACGCTCGACCTTCGGGCGCGAAGCTGCTGCGATAGCGCCGCCAGCGAAAATGACCGCAGCGCTCACCAGCAGGTAGACCACAGGTGCCATGTAATCGATGCCCCAAGGCGCCAAGATGCCAGCGTAGACCGGCCAACCGATGAGACCGGCAGCAAAGCACGCGGCCCAAAGGGCGCCGCCCAAGCGGAAGGCGTCCTGCGGGCGCTCAGCAGCCAGAAATACGATGACCATGCCCACAAGCTGGCCAAAGACGATGTTCTGGTCGAGCGCTGCAGAGAACAAAGCGTTGAAGAACTCCATTAGCGCTCACCTCCCTCTGCGCTCTTGTGAGCGGCGTCGACAATCGAGTTCACAAAGGTGCACACGAGTGCGAGCACCAGAAGCGACCCAGCGGGCGTGCCGAAGATCGCGATGGGCGAGGCGGCGAGCTCACGCATGGTGAGGCCAAAGACCGCACCCGTGGCAAACATGCCGTTGATAAAGCCCACAAAGACAAGCGTCGCGAACGTGCACACCGCGCAGAACACAGCGGTTGCGAGCGGGCACTTGGCGGGACCGCCTGTAAAGCCGTCATCGTAGATGAAGGCAGCGACGAGGCCGTTCACCGCAGCGAGCGGCAGATAGATGCCGAGGTTCTGGTAGATGAGCGGGTTGATGATGCGCATCGCAAACGAGAGGAGCACAACGACCGTGGCGCTCACCATAAGAAGCACCGGGATGCGCGCCCAGACGCCCGTGATAGAGCGAAGAGGACGAGCGAGCACAGCCATAACCACGATGGCGATGGCGCTCACCGCACCGATAGCGATACCGTTCTCGACCGAGGTCGCCGCAGCGAGGCCGGTAAGTGAACCGGCAGCCACGAGGAAGGCCGGCGTGCGCACGAGGTCGGCGATGCGAGCATTCTGCTCGCGCACTACGTTCTCATTGAGAGCCATATTAGTTACCTCCCAACTGAGCGTAAGCCTCAAAGGCGATGTTCAGGTCGGCGACGACGGCGTTGGAGGTGAAGGTCGCGCCGGAGACGCCGTCCACCTGGGTCTCACCCGAGCCGGGCTCCTCGACGGTCAGCGTTCCCTCGGCGGCAAGGCCGGTAAACGTGCCGAAGAAGTCCTCGGTGAGTGCGTTAGTGCCGATGCCATCGGTCTCCTGCTCGGAGACAACCTGGATACCGGCGACCGTGCCGTCGGATGCGATACCGATCATGAGCTGGACATCGCCAGCGTAGCCGGCAGACTGGACGTCGAAGACGTAGTCGCCCGCGTCGGTCACATACGCGGAGTTGAGGCCCTCGATCGCCGGGGCGTCGAGCTTCTCAAAGCTCGCGGCATCCGGGAAGAGGAGCGCGCGCTGGGCGCCGCCCTGCGCCTCGTCGAGGCGGGCGTCGGCGTCGGCGAACGCAGAGGTGGCCCACTGGCCCTGGTAATAGGCAAAGCCAAGCACGCCACCGCACACCACGGCCGCAACGAGCACGCACACGAAAGCGTACAGAGAGCCGTTGCGATGGCGGGCGATCCAGGAGAGCTTCTGGGGAGTCTCGTTAGACGAGGGCATTCTTGACACCTCCCACCGGCTGCGTCCGCGTGTAGCGGTCGATCAGCGGAACGAACATGTTCATGAAGAGAATGGAGAACGCCACGCCCTCGGGGGCGGAGGCAAACAGACGCACGAGCGCGGTGATGACACCGCAGCCGATGCCGAAGATGATCTTGCCCTTGGGCGTCATGGGCGTGGTGGTGTAATCCGTCGCCATGAAGAACGCGCCGAGAGCCAGACCGCCGGCGAGCACCTGATAGACAACGTCCTCGCCGCCGATGCCCGTGATGATGGCGACCGTGGCGATGAAGGGCACCGTCGCCCATGCATCGACCACTCGCACGGCGAGCAGGAAGATGTAGCCGATGAGCAGCGTGATGATGCAGGTCTCGCCAAGGGCGCCCGCATGGGTGCCGAGCAGAAGGTCGAGGTAGCTCGCGGTGGGAGCGCCCGAGGCGGCCTCCGCAAGCGGGGTCGCGCCGGTGATGGCGTCAAGCGGCGTACCCTGAACGGCAGGGTAGCTCGAAAGCGCCGACGGGAACGCCACCATGATGAAGATGCGGCCGGCGACGGCGGGGTTGAACACGTTGGAGCCGATGCCGCCGAAGAGCATCTTGACCACGATAATCGCAAACGCGGTGCCAGCAACCGCCACATGGAAGGGGCAGGTCGCAGGCAGCGTATAGGCAAGAAGCATCGCCGTGACGACGCAGGAGAAGTCACCGGCGGTGGACTCGCGGTGCATGATCATGCAGCACACGTGCTCGCAGACGAGCGCCGTGGCGATGCAGACGAGCACCAGTAGCGGAGCAGCGAGACCATAGAGCGCGGTCGCCGCGATGAGCGTCGGAAGGAGCGCCAGGCAAACGGCGCCCATGATCTGCCAGGTAAGCGACTTCCCGTGAAAATGCGGGGAGGCTTCATTGATGAGGTTCATGCGCTTTACGCCTCCTTCGCGGGTTGCGTGAGACGCGCGGTCTCGGAGCGGTAGAAGCCCTTGCCCTCGCGAATCGAGGCGGTGATGCGACGGTGCGCCGGGCAGGTGTAGGCGCAGGATCCGCACTCCATGCAGTTCATGACGGCGTACTCATCGAGTTTGATCACGTCATGGCTGCGGGAGGCAGCGTCGAGCTGGAAGGGCATGAGGCCCAAGGGGCACACGCGCACGCAGCGGCCGCAGCGGATGCAGGGCGTCTCGTCGGGCAGAATCGCCTTGTCCTCGAGGCAGAGGATGGCGTTGTTGGCCTTGAGAATCGGGCAATCGATATCGGTGATGGTGCGACCCATCATGGGACCACCCATGATGATCTTGCGCGGCTCCTTGATAAGGCCGCCCGTGGCCTCCACCACATCGTGCACGCTCATGCCGATGGGGATACGGTAGTTGCCGGGATTCTTGACGCAGTCACCGGCAATGGTGACGGTCTTGCGGACCAGCGGCACACCGTAGCGGAAGTACTCCTCGATACGCGAGACCGTGGTGACGTTCAGCACGAGGCAGCCCGCGTCGACGGGGAGCCCGCCCGCGGGAACCGTACGGCCCGTGGTGGACTGGATGAGAACCTTCTCGCCGCCCATGGGGTACTTCGTGGGGACCATGAGGACCTCGACGAAGTCGCCAACGCCCTTGGTCTTGATGGCCTCGTTGAGCTTGTCGACCGCCTCAGGCTTGTTGTCCTCGACGCCGATGACGGCAGCGGGAATCTCCAGCGCACGGGCGATACGGGCAACGCCGTCGACCACGCGCTCGGCGTGCTCCATCATCTGGCGGTAGTCGCTCGTGATGAACGGCTCGCACTCCATACCGTTAACGACGACGAACTCGAACTTCTTACCCGGAGGGCACTTCATCTTGAACCACGACGGGAACGAAGCGCCGCCGAGGCCCACAACGCCCGACTTGCGGACGCACTCGATGAACTCGTCCTTATTGGAGTACGTCGGCTTCTCGAGCGCCGGATCGTTCTCCATCTTGCCGTCCGACTCAATCTGGACGACCGGGGCGTGCTGCCCCGTAGGCAGCGTCTCCTCGGCAACCGAGGCGACCGTGCCCGAAACCGTGGCGTGCACGGGCGCGCAGAGGCCTTCGCCATCGCCGATGAGCGTACCGATGTAGACGTGGTCGCCCACGTTCACCACCGGCTTGGCAGGGGCCCCGATGTGCATGTTCAGCGGGATGCGCACCTGCTTGGGAGGCTCGATCGACGTGACGGGGCAGTCCCGCGTGTCCTTGCACTGCGGCGGATGCACACCGCCTAACGTCTTGTGCAGAGAGAACATCAACTCCCCTTCCCCCTCATGCTCTGCCGAAAGCAGGCTCTCTCGGCAGACAGAACGGTGTCTATACATGCATGCACTCTATTGTAACGGCATACCTTCACCTTTTGAACACGAGAATGTGAGGCAGGATGCGCACAATACGCCACTCATTATTCTATTTAGAGAATAATGCTCGAACTTCCTTGCGGAAGCTCAAAGAAAATGCCCCGCGGTGACCGGGGTCCTAACTCAGTAATACCTGCGTCGCCCGGCCAACTTTGCCCAACCGGACTTCGCTGGTACACTTTGATCGCACCCGCTCATAAACAATAGAACTAGTAAAGGGAAGCGCTTCGCCATTTCCCCATGGGCAATGGCGTTAAAAGCCAAAAGATGTTCGGTCATCCAAACAAATCTACCCGTAAGCGATGCCGCAACGGCTGAGACAAACAGCCGCTTATATCGTTTGACAAGGAAGCATAACACTCCTCATTCGTCTTTCAAATCTATGATACACACCCTAGTTGGTCCACTGCGAAGCTGCCCTTCGCCGGCAACCACACTATTGACGGCATTCTTCGCTCTTTGGGTTGCCAATTCCTCCAACTCCCGCTCGTTGACACGTTTAATGAGGTCCCCCGGCTGGCAGTCGAGTTCCACACATATATCAAGCAAAGTCTTGAGCCGAATTGCCTTAATCTTTCCGTTTCGAATTTTTGAGATATTTGCCGGCGTGTGACCGGTTGCACGAATGAGATCTGCGCTCGTTTTTCCCCTCTCAATTAATATGTTATCTAATTCTATGATGAGAAAGTCCATAGCGTTCCCCTAGACTAGGCCCTCAGACTGCTTTTGAAGGAGCGCTCCATATCGCCAAATTGAGGATAGCGCGAAACATACAATTGCACCGAGAATACCTCCCATATCTAGGGGTATGGTTGGTTCTTCAAACATCGCCTGCGGGGAGTTGATAAGGGAAAACGGACCTATCACAATCGATACAAAGCCAGGCGACGTGATAGCCTCAATCACCACAGCAGCAACAAACATCCATCCAAGCAGACAAATCCTTTGGGCATGCTTCAATGTGAATGGGGATTCACCCCTTGCCATGTCGCAACTCATTCCTCTTAACGTCATGGCACCGATACCGCAGATGAGTAAGTATACAGGCGGAACAGCAATGGAAACTGTGTGGGTCGAATCGCTCACCGATCCGTCAGCAATCATTGAAATGACAATCACCGCAACCACTGCCGCACAAATTCCTATCACGATAAGAAGAGCAGTGAATAGCAGCTTAAGCTTCTTTCCGAGCTCTCGCATGCGTCTCAGCGATTCCTCAATCTGTTGAGCGCTTTTTGCCATTTCGACCCCTATCGAATCAAGTGTAGCAATTGCCAGTCATTTTATCGTTACCCGATTGGATAAAACAGGCTAGATGTCCTCCAGTTTACCGATACGGTTAAACGGTTCATGTCAGAAGATATAAGCAGGGGCTAATCTCCCAGCACCTTCGGCCTTTTTTGAGCGATAGATGCTCTTCGATGCCGTCAGGGCAAGCATCGGTCGCATGATTGCCATCAAAAAGGGGGCGACGCACTGCCTCTCGGCACCACTTGCACGGGACTTTTCCCCTCTAAACTTGAAGATATCGTAAATAGAGTTTGTTCTTGATGCTTAGCTACGCCCCCAAAAGGCACAGCCACTCTCCGAGGACGGCGCGGAAAGGGGCCCCATTGCCCTTCCCGCTCTCGATTAACCGTAAAGATCCTGCTCTAGATTAGCGTGCGTCCACGCCCCCTCCAGGCCTCTTCAAGTTCGAAGACTTCATCGCATTTCAAAAGCAAATCCTCATCGTGGGTAACGACAATAATGATGTGGTCTCGCTTTTCCTCCTGAAGAATATGTACCAACCTTTCGCGACTGCGCGAGTCGAGGGCTGACGTTGGCTCGTCGAACAGCATGACACTCGGATTTTGAAGAAGCAGTCTGATAATGGCAATCTTTTGCTTTTCCCCTCCGGAGATGTTTTGCCTCCTCTCGTCAAGGATGGTTTTTAGACCGTCTGACGCCGTCGACACCATCTCCCGCAGCCCGAGTGCGTCAATATACTTGTTTAGTTTGTCGGTGTCCCGGCAAGTGGAAAGAAGCGTTAAATTTGCCTCAATGGTATCCTCTAGAATTGGTGGTTCTTGTTCGGTAACGCCGATGCACTCCCTGCGCAGCGCATAACGATTCACCTTGCGCTGATCTATTCCGTCATACAGAACAGAGCCCGTCGTGTCATCAGGGTACATCCCTAAAAGGATTTCGAGTAGCGTACTCTTACCGGTTCCGTTTGCCCCGGCAATTCCATACAGCCTTCCCTTCTGAAAATGCAGGCATGTACCGACAAGGACTTCCTTTTCTGACCCAGGATAGGAAAAGCCAATCTGCTTGCAATCAATCGTGTTCACGTCACTGAGTCGAACTTCCCCGTTCCGCTCTTCTTGAATGTCCCAGATTCGGCGGACCCGTTCGTAGCATACACGACTGGCCTGATAATCTTTCCCCCATGTGAGGAAGTACTGTATGGCAGCGTTAAGGCTTCCGTAGTATCCCATCGCAGTCACGAGATAACCGGGTAGAAGTCTTCCGCTAACAACTTCAATTGCCCCGACTGCCAGCAAGAACCCTTGTGCCGCCGACCTAACAATCGAATTGCTCAGGGCAAATCCCGCCGCAACTTTCTGGCTAGCGTGAATGGCAGGGTACAGCTCATCAAAAGCGAGAGAGAGTTTGTCTCTAAATCGCTCAAAAAGAACATGCCTGCGAAGAAAAGCGACTTTATCCAGCTGATCTTGCAGTCGAGAGAAGAACCGGGCTGACTGTTCTTGCATATCAAAGCTTTTCATGAACAGGCTGCGGCGAAAGACACAATACAGCCCCCCTCCAATCGCGGCTAGAGCCGCGCACACCAGGCCCAAACGGACATTGAGGGCCACTAGTATGATAAAGATCGTTACAAGCGCGACGGCGTTACTTACAACCTGAACAACAGACCCAATTACGAAGATGATGAGGTCG
>CAUGVQ010000014.1 GCA_959602875.1 uncultured Collinsella sp.
ACAACATGTTCCTCGACCCGCAGACCCACACCTACGTGGAGGAGTCCGGCGGCGCGAACTTCCTGTTCGTTGATCACGCAGGCACGCTCGTGGTGCCCAAATCCGCGACCGACTCCATCCTGCCCTCCATCACGCGCCGTTCGCTCGTGTATGTGGCAGAGCACATGCTCGGCATGAAGGTCGTCGAGCGCCCGGTTCCCTTCAGCGAGGTCGAGCTCGGCGAGTTCACCGAGTGCGGCATGTGCGGCACCGCCGCCGTTATCAGCCCGGTGGGCAAGGTCGTTAAGGGCGGCGAAGAGATCGTCTTTGGCGAGGGCGGCATGGACCACGTCGGTCCTGTCATGCAGAAGCTCCGCGAGACGCTCACCGGCATTCAGGCTGGCGAGATCGAGGGGCCCGAGGGCTGGGTCGTCAAGATCGCCTAGGTTTCCCCGAGCGTCTCTTGATATTCGTATATGCGTCCTAAACGGGGGGCGGGCATGGGCCATAGAGCCGTGCCCGCCCCCCCGTTTCGCGTAACATGCTCTTCTCCGGGCAAAAGCGAAACTTGCCAAGCGGACGCACCTTTCGCTCAGAAATGCAGCTATTCAATAATCTGGAAGCGCGCGTCGAGATAGACCCTTCGAACCGTCTGCAAAACTGCAGGGAAAAAAAGGATGCGCTTTTGGATGGATATTCTAACGGCGGGATGCAGATTATTGAATGGCTGAAAAACGCCGCGCAAATGCCGTCAAAACGAAAACGAGCCCCACCCGGACGCGCCGGATAGGGTTCGCGCAAGTCGCAAATGGCGGAGAGAGGGGGATTCGAACCCCCGAGACGCTCACGCGCCTAACGGTTTTCAAGACCGCCGCATTCAACCGCTCTGCCATCTCTCCGTGAGAGGTAATGATAGCATCGAATCAACTGATGCGCGCGGAAGGCGAGGGGGTATGCAGCCGATGAACACGAGGTACGGCGCGGGTGCGCTTGATGACGAGCACTTTATGCGCGAAGCGCTGGCCGAGGCTCGCTTGGCCGCCGCCGAGGGCGAGGTTCCCATAGGCGCCGTGGTAGTGCATGATGGCGAGGTCATCGCCCGCGCGCACAATCGGCGCGAGGCGGACGCGGACCCTTCGGCGCATGCCGAGTTCTCCGCCATGGTTGCCGCGGCACGCGCTCTTGGCCGCTGGCGCCTCACGGGCTGCACCGTGTATGTGACGCTTGAGCCGTGCTGCATGTGCGCGGGCCTTATGGTTAACGCTCGCATCGACCGCTGCGTGTACGGCGCGGCCGACCCCAAGGGTGGCGCTGCCGGCTCCCTGTACCGCCTGCATGATGACGCGCGTCTAAACCACGCTTTTCCCGTGACGGCGGGCGTGCTGGGCGATGAGTGCGCGGAGCTCTTGTCCGCCTTTTTTGCGTCGCGTCGTGCGGGCGAGGTTGTCGGCGGTGTCCCCGCGCCACAGGAGGCGTGCGCCTCTGTGCGCGTCTCGCACAACGAGCGCCTTGCCGCGCTGCCGCCCGCCCGCGCGTTACTTGCCGTGGACTCCTTCAAGGGTTCGGCCACGAGCGCCGAGGCGGAGACGTGGCTGGCCGAGGGCGCACAACGCGCCGCGGCGCAGCTTGGGCGGCCTGTCGAGGTCCGGGCTATCCCCGTGGCAGACGGTGGCGAGGGAACGCTCGATGCCGTGCGCGCCGCGCGCGGGGGAGAAGAGGTCCTCTGCTCGGTGCGCGGTCCTTTGGGTGGTGCGGTCGATGCTACGTACCTGCGCACGACGGACGCATCGGGCGCGCCAATCGCGGTGGTCGAGATGGCGCGCGCGGCGGGGCTTTCGTTCACAAGCAGAACCGAGGCAGATGCTCTTGCCGCCAGTACGGCGGGCGTTGGCGCGCTTGTGCGCGCGGCGGTCGAAGCGGGTGCTCGCACCATTTACCTTGGTCTGGGTGGGAGCGCCACCAACGACGGCGGCGCGGGGTTTCTCCAGGCCCTTGGCGCCGAGCTTCTGCAAAAGGATGGCGTGCCTGTAGCTCCGGGGCTTGCCGGGCTCGAGCATCTGGCGCACATAGACCTTGCTCCAGCGCGGCGTCTTCTCAAGGGCGTGACGCTCGTTGCGCTCACCGATGTCCGTGCCCCGCTCGTGGGAGCGCGCGGTGCGCTGCGCGTTTTTGGTCCGCAGAAGGGCCTGCCCAAGGAAGGCGAGCTCACCGATGCGGCTGAGGGTTGGATGGTGCGCTACGCCGCCGAGCTCACGCGCGCGCGCGACGCGCTGGATGGGACGGACCTCGCTGTTGACGTGCCGGGCGCGCGGCCCCGCGCGCTTGCCGGGGTGCCGGGTGCGGGGGCGGCGGGTGGCCTGGGCGCCGCGGTGCTCGCCCTCGGTGGATCGCTCGTCTCCGGCATAGACGCCGTTCTCGATCTTGCCGCGTTTGACGCGGCGGCGCGCGCGGCAGATCTGGTGATTACGGGCGAGGGCGCGCTCGACGAGCAGACGGCATCCGGCAAGGTCCCCGTCGGCGTGGCGCGCCGTGCAAAACGTGCCAATCCGCGCGCCTTCGTGGTTGCCGTTTGTGGCACCCGGGCAGATGACCTGGGGGAGGTCTATGCCGAGGGCATCGACGCTGCCTTTCCCATCCTGCGGCGTCCGATGCCACTTGCCGAGGCGCTCGATCCCGCCGAGACCCGCGTGAACCTCATCGCCGCTGGCGAGACCGCCGTGCGCACGGCACTTCGCCGCCTGTAGGCAAACTAACGCGTACGGCGGCAGTGCCCTGTTGCTCCCTTACCTACGACCGTCAAGCAGCGCAAGCGCCTCTTCTGCTGTAAAGCAGATTCCCTCTGCGTGTTTTGCAAGCTTCTGGTCATGCGTGACAAGCACGGCAACGCCCGATGCCTCCATAGCGCCCAACACAAGGCCATCTTCCAAGTCGTCGTGTAAAGGTTTAAAGGTGAACGCGCGGAGGATCTCATCGTAGCCAATGGGCAAAACGATTGCCTTTTCTAGCACATTGCGTACGCACCCCCACGCGACCTCACGGGCTGCCGATGCGCTGTTTTCGTCTACCTGTTTGCCGGAGCGCCGCACATCCGCCTTCATTTGCGCTGCGAGCTGGTAGGCAATGTCTTTCAGAGAAAGTGACGTGACGTACAGGGCAATATCTTCGCGATTTGCCGCACTCGCAATAAGCGTGTCGACAACAGCGTGATGCGTGCTGCGGGCGAGAAAGTAATCAAGCCAGATATTAGTGTCAACCAGCAACCGCAAAACGTTGTTTCGCTTAGGGTTGGTCATCATGAAAGGCCCCACTTTTCTAGTTGTTCGGCGGCAGCGAGTTCTTTGAGTTCGTCGTAGTCCAGCGGTCCTTCGCCGGGTTCTGGGATGCCCGCCATTTCATAGAATCTAGCGACAAGACGCGCCCCCTCATGTCCAGAATCTAATTCCGTGGCATGCGGGGTTTCTTTGGGGTGGAGAAGGCGCAGAAGCTCGGAGGGAAGCGTTTGCTGGATGGTCAGAAACTCCCATAGCGCTCGAACAGCTTGCGATGGGGTAATTCCTAGGCTGCTCAGCGCCGCGTTCCCCGATTGCTTGAGCATGTTGTCCATGCGAATGTTCATCTGGGATGCAGCCATGATTCCTCCTTGCTATACATCACGTGCCATACAGTATAGCTTGTGACCAGCTCGCCAAACTTGGCAAGAAGGAGAAATCGAGAGCCTCTCGACGCGGAGGGCGCAAGCGGGTAGTATTAGATTCCAGCGCCGCGCGCGTTCGATGGGTTCGGGTGACGATATGTTCCGAACCTGGTCAGGTCCGGGAGGAAGCAGCCATAAGGAGCCTCTGCCGGGCACCCGTTCCCATCGAGTGCACGTGGCGCATTTTTTGTAACCAGAGGAGCTGCGTTGGTGCCCCCTATGCCCGCGGCCACCAACGATGCCGCTATACTGGACGTATGTACGTCGATTCCAAGGAGGAGCCATGTCCGAGAACGCAGAGAAGACGCCGCTTGTAGGCATCATCATGGGGTCCAAGTCCGACCTTCCCGTCATGGAGGGCTGCACCGCCGAGCTCGAGGCGCTTGGCGTGCCGTACGAGCTCGTGATTGCGAGCGCTCACCGCACGCCCGATAAGGTGCACGAGTGGGCCGCTACCGCCGCCGACCGTGGCATCAAGGTCATCGTTGCCGCCGCCGGCAAGGCCGCACACCTGGGCGGCGTCGTTGCCGCCTTCACGCCGCTGCCGGTCATTGGCGTGCCCATGAAGACGAGCGACCTCGGCGGTCTGGACTCGCTGCTTTCCATGGTTCAGATGCCCTCCGGTGTGCCGGTTGCCTGTGTTGCCATCAACGGCGCTAAGAACGCCGCCATCTATGCCACGCAGATCCTCGGCGCCACCATGCCGGAGTATCGCGCTACGGTCGAGAAGCTCAAGGCCGAGATGGCCGAGGCGTAAAGAGAGCGCCTAACGCGGAGGTTTAGCGGCCGAAAGGTAGCGTAATGGCTGACTATCAGGGGAAACGCTTCAAGAAGACGCAGCCGGACAGCAACGTTCGCCCGACCGCTGCACGCGGCGCCCATGCGCGCGGTGCAAACGCCGGACACGCCGCGAGCGCCACGTCTGGAGCACGCGCTGCGGGAACCACGCCCGGTGCGCATGCCGCGCGCGCCACAGGCGCTACGCGCGGCGCCCATAGCGCCCCCGCCGCCGGCGCTCGTCGCACCACCACGGGCGGCACGAGGTTCCGCACCGCTTCAAGCAGCGCCCCCGCAGGCGTTGTTCCACCCCGTTCGGCCGCCTCGACCTCTGCGAGCGGAACACGCTATCGCCAAGCTGCGCCCGCGCCTGCCAAGCAGCGTCCCGCACGGCGCGGGAGCATCCTCCCCAAGCTCCTCATCGCCCTCGGCGTCATCTTGCTCTTGGTGGCGGGCTTTATCTTTGTGCGCTCGCTTTTGGGCTACCGCCAGGCGGAGGAGACTTACGGCAGTCTGGCCGAGTATGCGCCCGTCGACGACTCGTCGAGTTCGGGCCTCCCGGTGGTCGATTTTGATGCGCTTGCCGAGATCAACCCCGATATCGTGGCGTGGATTTACGTTCCCAACACCAACATCAACTACCCCGTGGTGCAGGGCGACGACAACAGCGAGTACCTGTACCGCCTGTTCGACGGGACATCCAATAGCTCGGGAAGCATCTTCCTCGACGCAGACGCCACCGCGCCGGGTATTGTTGACGAGCAGACGCCGGTGTATGGCCACCACATGAACAACCGCAGCATGTTCTACGAGATTGACGACACGATCGACCAGGCGGCATTCAACAAAATCGAGGCGGTCTACTACATCACGCGCGATGCGACGTACCGTTGCACACCGCTCATGACCTGTGTTATTGACGAGACCTTTGTCGACGCGCGCCAGGCAAACTTCTCCGACACGCACTCGCTTGCCGATTACCTGCGCGAGATGCGCGCCGACATGCGTGCCGAGGCAGATGATGCCGAGGGGCGCATCGCCACGGTCGACCAGGTGCTCACGCTCATCACCTGCTCGGGCGAGCTGCCCGGCGCCGATCGAACGGTTATGGTTCTTTCGGTTGACGAGCAGGCGCCGAGTCTGGCCGTCGCCTCCCAAGGGTAGAACGCAGGGCACACTTTGGCGCCCGTGCGCCCCAATCAGATAGGAGATCTTATGGCACGTCCCGTTCCCTCGATGGACGCATGGCTCGCTGAGGCCAAGGCGGACGCATCCGCCGCGCAGTGCGGCATGTACCTTGTGCACAACGGCGTAGTGCGTGAAACGCCCAAGGCCGAGGCGCGCGGCATCGCGACCGATGGTGTGCAGCCCGGCGACAAGGTCGGTGGCCTCTATTTTGGCTACGACCAGGCAAAGGTCGACGCCGCCATCGCCCGCACCCGTGAGCTGCCGGGTATCTTCTACGTGCGCGTTTGGCTTAACGAGGGCGAGCTTTCCGTGGGCGACGACATCATGTACGTCCTCGTGGGCGGTGATATCCGCCCGCGCGTGATCGACGCTCTCCAGTCGCTTGTCGCCACGCTCAAAAACGAGTGCGTGACCGAGGTCGAGCACCCCGCGTAGGCGCTCTATGAAGCGCCCGAACCCCCGCGGCGGGTTCGAAGGCGGACTTTTTCGTAGATTCGATCTCACGCATTGAGTATCTGCTTGTTTTGAAAGAAGAAACATGCAGGTAAAAGAGTCGCTCTCTTTCTCTCTACTTGGGTTTTCTTGCAAGAAGTACGAAAAAGTCCCATGAAGCTACGCGTTCATGGGCGCATTGCGCACCTTCTGGGGGCATTTTGTAAAAGTCAAGACCTAACATTTTGTGTTCCCGCTGCTAATCTCCATGCATGGAGGTCTTGCACGACATATCGGCATGGGACTACTTCAGGGCTCCCGCTTCCCTTCGTGATGCGCCGATTACTCCAGAAGACGCTGCGCGCCTCGTTGCGGTCGACCGGAGGCTCCTGTCGCATCGCAGCAACGCCTCCCATGCCATGCAAAAAGTCCAAGATCGGCTGTTTTGCGACCTCAAAGGCCTTAGCCTCCCACTCCATCTTATGACTGATGGCCCCACGCGAGGCAAACCCACGGGCATTCTCGACGTGACGCGAATGCGGCAGTTGATTGATAGGACTGACCTTATAGATATAGGAAACGGGCTCTATGTGACATCCCCCGCATTGACGCTGGCGCTTATGGCAAAAAGGCTCGATGCCGTAGAGCTTGCCCTCCTTATGAACGAGGGATGTGGGCTCTACGCGCTGCCGGCGGGTGGGCCTCTACTTAATGCGGTGATACGCGAGATGGTGTATCGCGGCGAGCTTACGGCGGCAAGCGTGCTTGACGGGAACGATGGCGTCCGCGAGTTTCTCGATGAGCACGGCAAGCGCGTCTCGTTTGTAGACGCACACGGTGATGATTTGGGCTGGACGCCCTGCTTTGAGTCTTCGGGCGCATTTGGCAACCTTTGGAAGCGCCCGCCCCTGGTGACCCGGGATGAGCTCGAGCTCTATCTGGAAGCACACCGTCCGTTTCCGCTGTGGCGGACATACGCTCGCGCGCTTACCATGTGTTTCGAGGGGACGGCATCCCCGCTGGAAACGCGTGCGATCATGTTGATGTGCGCACCTCCCCGCGAAGGCGGCGAAGGATGGGATGTTCCCGAGATAAACCGACGCATCAATCTGGATGAACGAGCTCAAAGGCTGTCGGGCAGGACATATGTTGTTGCCGATGCGCTGTGGACCGATCCCAAGTGCGTTTGTGAGGTCAACGGTTTTTCCTATCATGCTGACCGCGATGGTTACCGCGAGCATGAGGGAAGGATTGCGGCTCTGGAGTCGATGGGCTATACCGTGGCTACGCTTGAGGCAGACCAGCTCGGAGACCTGGGTAAGCTGGAAAGCAGGCTGGAGATCTTGGCGGAAAGGACGGGGCTTGCACTTCACTCCCGCAGCGCGGCGTTCCTGGAGCGCCGTCGAGAACTGCACGACCGTCTATTTGGCCGCGCACGGTGACGGTTCTACGCTGAAGGGGGACTTTTTCGTACTTTTCATGGGATGCTGCGCGTAGAGCCGATTGCTTCTCTAACAAAGGCGCAGGTAGATCGAACTTGCAGAGTCAGCCTATTCGTCAGGTTTGGTTTAATCTACGAAAAAGTCCCAAAGGCCGTCCGTACAGCGGGAACGGAAATGTGTCGCCGAGGAAAAGTTTTCCCGCAGGGCCTCCCGGCTGGCGTCTGGGCGGCATAATAGTTCGGTATTTTTGACGCATACAGTGTTGTGAGGTAGCGCTATGGCAAAAAGACCGCTGGCAGACGACGCGCTGCACGAGGAGTGCGGCGTATTTGGCGTATGGGCGCCGGGGCGCGATGTGGCGCGTCTTACCTATTTTGGTCTGATGTCGCTGCAACACCGCGGGCAGGAGTCGGCGGGCATCGCGGTTGGCGACGGAGGCACGGTCATGGTCCGCAAGGAGCTCGGTCTCGTAAGCCAGGTTTTCACCGACGCCGACCTGGCAGCGCTCCCCGGTCAGCTCGCCATCGGGCACGTGCGCTACGGCACAGCGGGCGCCAAGAGCTGGGAGGCCGCGCAGCCGCACCTCTCGACCATTAACGACGTCATCATCGCGCTCGCACACAACGGCACCCTCGTCAACACCGACGAGCTGCGCCGCCAGCTTATCGATCTGGGCGTTCGCTTCCTCTCCAATTCCGACTCCGAGGTCGCGGCCAAGCTCATCGGCTACTTCACGCAAAAAACGCGCCATCTGCGCGAGGGCATCCGCAAGACCATGGAGCTCGTGCGCGGCGGGTACGCCATGGTGCTCATCAACGAGCAGGCGCTCTACGCGTTCCGCGACCCGTACGGCATCCGGCCGCTCGTGCTCGGCAAGCTCCCGGCAACGGACGAGTCGCCCCGTGCGGCTGCAGATGTCGCGCCCGCCGCGACGGCAACGCCGGACGCCGCCGTCGCGCAGGCCGAGGGCTGGGTCGTGGCGAGCGAGACCTGCGCGCTCGACATCGTGGGTGCCACGTACGTGCGCGACATTCGCCCCGGCGAGATTCTGCGCATATCTGCCGAGGGCCTTGTCTCCGAGCAGGGCGTGGCGCCCGCGCCGGAGAGCGCCGAGTGCATCTTCGAGCAGGTGTACTTCGCGCGTCCCGACTCGATCATGGCTGGCAAGTCGGTCTACGCCTGCCGTTACGATATGGGCCGCCGCTTGGCTCAAGAGGCTCCGGTTGAGGCGGACATGGTCATCGGCGTGCCGGATTCCGGCCTGCCCCCGGCAGAGGGCTTTGCGCGCGAGAGCGGTATTCCCTTTGGCGAGGGTCTCATCAAGAACCGCTACGTGGCGCGCACCTTCATCCAGCCCACGCAGGAGCTCCGCGCCATGGGCGTGCGCATGAAGCTGAACCCTCTGCGTGACAACATCGCCGGCAAGCGCCTCGTGGTGATTGACGACTCCATCGTGCGCGGCACCACCATGATGCAGCTTGTGCGGATGCTGCGTCAGGCGGGCGCGGCCGAGGTCCACGTGCGCATCAATTCGCCCGAGGTCGTGTGGCCGTGCTTCTACGGCATCGATACCGACGTGCAGGCGCAGCTCATCTCCGCCAACAAGACGGTGGACGAGATTTGCGCTTTCATCGGTGCCGATTCGCTGGCGTTTCTTTCGGTCGAGGGGCTGCTCGCGTGCATGCCTGCAATAGGAGAGGAGCTGCCCGGCGGCACTTCGCGCGGCTACTGCACGGCGTGCTTCACGGGCGTCTACCCGGTTGCCGTGCCCGAGAGCTTTGGACGCGACAAGTTCATGCCCGGCTACGACCCCTTCAACATGACCGAGCCGGTGCGCCTGCCGCGCGACGTGGTGGTCGCCAAAGACCGCGACCACAGCTGGGAGGTCGCCCACGGCGAGACAGCCCACGGCGAGACAGCCCACGGCGAGGAATAAAGCCGGCCTCAATTACCGAAGAAGGCTCCATCCGCACGGTAGCTAGCAGCGCCATCCTGATATGATGGTGTTCTACGTGACCCGTGCGGAAAGGATCCCCATGAGCGAAACTCCCAAGCACGTTACCTACGAAGACGCCGGTGTCGACACCGCTGAGGGCGGTCGCGCCGTCGATGCGATCAAGCAGATGGTCGCCTCCACCAATCGCCCCGAGGTTATCGGCGGCATCGGTGGTTTTGGCGGTCTCTTCTCGGCCGCCGCGCTAAAGGGCATGGAGGACCCCATCCTCATCAGCGGTACGGACGGCGTGGGCACCAAGCTTGTGCTGGCGCAGCTCCTCGACCGCCACGAGACGGTGGGCCAGGACCTCGTCGCCATGTGCGTGAACGACATCCTCGCCTCGGGCGCAGAGCCGCTCTTCTTCCTCGACTACATCGCTATCGGCCACATCGAGGCCGAGCACATGGCCAAGATCGTGAAGGGCGTGGCCGACGGCTGCAAGCTCGCGGGCGCTGCCCTTGTGGGCGGCGAGATGGCCGAGCACCCCGGTGTCATGCGCGCCGACGATTACGACCTCGCCGGCTTCACGGTGGGCGTGGTCGATCGCCCCAAGATGCTCGACCCCGCAAACGTCCGCCCCGGTGACGTCATCCTGGGCCTTTCCTCCACCGGCATCCACTCCAACGGTTACTCGCTCGTGCGCAAGGTCATTGGTGTCGACGGGCTCATCCCGGGCACGCCCGAGGCCGAGGCCAAGCGCGCCGAGCTTGAGCAGCCCCTTGAGGAGCTCGGTGGCAAGAGCCTGGCGGATGCCCTTCTGGCGCCCACGCGCATTTACGTGAAGCCCGTGCTCGAGGTGCTCGACCGCGTGCCGGCCGGTACCGTTCACGCCATCGCCCACATCACGGGCGGCGGTATTACCGAGAACCTCAACCGCGCCCTCGCCGCGGACGTGGACGCCGTGGTCGACCGCGCGGCGGACGGCACCTTTACCTGGGACATGCCGCCCGTTATCTCCTACATCGCCCGCGAAGCAGGGCTTACGCCTAACGAGGCCTGCAAGACCTTCAACATGGGCGTGGGCCTCATGCTCATTTGCGCGCCTGAGGACGAGGTCGCGCTCACCGAGGCCCTCGAGGCCGCGGGCGAGCGTCCGTTCCGCGTGGGCACCTGCGTTCCCGGCTCCGGCCAGGTGGTGTACGCCGATGAGCGCTAACGAGGTTTCCACCGAGGCTGTCTCGTATCTCGAGATTCCCGATAACAACGCCATCCAGGCGGCGCGCGCCGCCGCGCGCGAGGCGAGCGAGGAGCTCGCACCGCTCAAGATCGGCGTGCTCGTCTCTGGCTCTGGCACCAATCTGCAGGCGCTTATCGACCGCATTGCCGACGGCAGCCTTAACGCCCAGATTGTGCTTGTGGTTGCGAGCCGCCCCTCGGCCTATGGCCTTAAGCGCGCCGAGGCGGCGGGCATCCAGACGCTCTCCCTCTCCAAAGAGGTGTACGCCGATCCTATCGCCGCGGATGAGGTCATTGCCCACGAGCTCATTGCCGCCGGCGCGGAGTACGTGGTTATGGCGGGCTACATGCGCAAGGTCCACGCGCCGCTTCTGGCGACCTTTCCCAACCGTGTTGTCAACCTGCATCCGGCGCTTCTGCCCAGCTTCCAGGGCGCGCATGGTATCCAGGACGCCTACGACCGCGGCGTGAAGGTCACGGGCGTGACGGTGCACTTTGCCAACGCGGCGTACGACCAGGGGCCCATTATTGCCCAGGAGCCCGTGCGCGTTGAGGAAGGCTGGAGCGTAGACGAGCTCGAGGAGGCGATTCACGCGGTCGAGCACGTGCTCTACCCGCAGGTGATTGGTCTTCTTGCCGAGGGGCGCGTGAAGGTGCGCGACGACCTCACGGTCGCGGTGGGCTAGCCGCCGCAAAGCGTTTTCATGCCGGGGCGCCCGTCCCGCTGCGGGGCGCGGGTGCTCCACGGGGGAGTGAACGGAGGGGCCATGGCTTCTGCAGACCAAGGCGGTTCTTGGACGGGCGGCAACGCGTCGCGCCCGACGCATCGCCCGTTGCAGCTGGCGGGCCGCTCGTCGGCGTCGTCTGGCGGAGCGCGACAGGCACCCTCGCCCCGCCGTAGCGGATCCTCCTCTCGCAGGGGTGCCGAGCGTTCTGGTCGCGGCCCGTCTTCGCGCCGTCAATCGGGAACGCATGTTAGGCGGACGCGCTACGGCTACCCCACGGTGAGCGAGCGCCTCGCCAAGGGAGCCTCGCGCGGCGCCGGCCGCAGCGGCGTCATTGGTTCGACCGTTCAGCACAACGGCTCGCTCGGCTACATTCGCAAAGGGCCGTTTGGTGGCAGCGCGCGCCAGCGTGCAGCGCGCTCCCATATCCTTCACATGCTTCCCTATGCGCTCGGTATCATCGCCGCGGTCCTGTTGGTCTGGGGCGTGGGCACTGCCGTGCAGACCGGCTGGGGCCCCTTTGGCAAGGGTAGTGCCGAGGAGCCCGAGCCCGCGGCGTCGGTGCAGGCTCTGGCGAGCGTCTTGTCCGCTGCTCCCTCCGCTGCGGCTATCGAGGCCGAGGTGCCCTTCTCGCGGGTGATTGCCCCTGCCGCGGCTACAGCAGAGGCAGGCCGCGTAACGTTTTCCGCCGTTGGCGACAATTATGTAAATGATGTCCAGCTCGCCCTTGCAGACGCCGCCTCTGGCGAGTCGGGCGACGGTGCCTACGACTTCAGCGGGCTCTATAACGGTCTTCGCGACGCGCTCGCTGCGAGCGACGTCGCCTTCATAAGCCAGGCAACTCCGCTTACCGGAGCGGATCAGAATTCTGCCAGCGGCGTTGCACCCTTTGCCACGCCCGACTCGCTGGCAGATGCACTTGTCGGCGCAGGCTGGGACGTGGTCGCGCTAGCGAGCGCCAACGCCTTTGACACGGGAGACGAGGGCATCACCCACGCCCTGGGCGTCTGGAACGGCAAGGGTGCGGACATCCTCACAACAGGAAGTTTTTCGAGCGTCGCCGACCGTAACGCCGTGCGCGCCGCAACGTGCAACGGCGTCGACATCGCCTTCCTCTCGTACTGGTGCCCAGATGAGGGCACGACCTACGACACGCCCTCCGAGGACTTCTACCTTGCTCGCTATGACGCAGAGACCATGCGCGCAGATGTTGCGCGTGCGCGCGAGGTCGCCGATGTGGTGGTGGTCTCGCTCTGGGGCGGCGCGGCGTACGCGCACGACCCAAGCGATGCGCAGCGCACGCGTGCGCAGGAGCTTGCCGACGCGGGCGTCGACGTGGTTTTAGGTTGCGGAACCCGCGTGATCCAGCCGGTGGAGTGGGTCGAGGGCGCCGGCGGCCGCACGCTTGTGGCCTTTGGCCTGGGAGACCTCGTAAGCGCCGATGCCGATAACGTCGACGCCGCGGTCGCGCTGATGCTCACCTGTGACTTTACCAAGCTCGATGCCGAGGAGGCCTCTGCTGCGGGCCGTGCGGCCGCAATCGAGAACATCGTGCTGCGCCCGCTTGTGGACCACCGCGAGGCGGGGTCCGAGACCATCTATCCGCTCGCCGCCTACACCGACGAGCAGGCGCGCGCAAATGAGCTGCTCGCAGGCATCGGCGATCCCCGCCTGTGGGTCAGCGAGCTCTCGCGTCGCGTCTTGGGCACAAGCTTCGATATTGCGCTCTGATTCCGCCCACCCTGCGAGCGCAACCGCTCACCAGATTGTGTGTATGGATATCGGGCGAGACGGGCTTACTAGATATATCGGGTACTATCCGCCGGCGCCCCCGGGCGCCCGTCTTCAAGGAGGAACATTATGGGTCGCAAAGCCGAGGAGCCGCTCGAGATCGATTTCGAAGGGTTCCAGACCTACCTGCGCTCCAAGACGCGCGTGTTCATGGATGTCGACGGTGACGAGTACTACATCACGCACACCGACGGGTACTGGCGCGTTCAGGACTGCTCCAAGCTGAACGACAAGGGCCGCTTCACCGATTGCTCCGAGCTTGTTGCCACCATGCCCGAGGTAATCGAGCTGCCGTTCCGTGATGGCAAGAGCGTTCACGACCTGTTTGATCAGGCAACGTTCTATGAGTCCGACCAGGAGGGCTGGGATCAGTAACGTCGGCTCTACAACTTGTGAGCCCCCTGCCGCCGGCGCGTTCGCGCGTCGGCGGCTTTTTGCGTAGCGATACGTTGACGGTCATCCGAAATCGGACTAAACTCTGGCTTGTGTGACAATAGGAGGGGGTAGCTATGCCAAGTGAGGAGATGCGATCGGTCGAGCGCTCGACCCGCGTGCCCTGCGCAAGTCTAGACGGCACCGCTTCTGCGCGCGAGCTCGACTACCTCTATAACGAGATCGACAAGCTCTACCACGCCTATGCCCACGGCTGCGGCGTGTCGGACTGCGCCTACTGGATGCTCTACGACCTCGAGGTGGCGGGCGGGACGTTGCCGCTCACGCAGCTTACGACGTCGTGGTCCTACAGCAAGCAGACCATTAACTCCGCGCTCAAGGTGCTGGGTGAGCGCGGCCTCGTTGAGCTTTCCTATGTGGAGGGTAGTCGCAAGAGCAAGCAGGCAACGCTCACCGAGGACGGGCGGACGTTCTCACGTCGGCACATCCTGCCCGCAATCCGCGCCGAGGAGCGGGCGTTCTCCTATCTGAGCGCCGACGAGCAGCAAGACCTCATCCGCTTGGTCCGTCGCTATACAGACGCGCTCGATGCCCAGCTCGCCGCTGTCGATACGGCGGAAGGGGATTCCCAGTAGCGCCCCGCCCGCGGACCGTGCGTCCCACGCGCTGCGTGCCAACCGGAGCGCCTCCGCGCCCTTGTCCAGAAATCCGCGTTCACGAAAGGATCGCCGCTTCATGAAGACGCTTCTGCGCTTTCTCAAGCCCTATAAGCTCCAAACGTTTGGCGTGCTCATTGCGCTCGGCGTGAATCTCGCCGGCGTGCTGCTCGTGCCCACGATCCTCGCCAACATGATCAATATCGGCGTGTCATCGCGCGACTTTGGCTTCATCTTGAACCAGGGCGGCTTCATGCTTGTGGCGGCGGTGGTCTCGGGCGCGGGCGCGTTTGCGTGCAGCTACTTCTGCGCCGACCTCGTCACCAAGGTGGGCCGCGACATCCGCAACGCCGTCTACGACGCCTCGCTCGCGTTCTCGGGCGGTGACTTTGAGCAGTTCGGCACCGGCTCGATGATCACGCGCACCCTAAACGACGTTAACGTCATCCAGATGGCCATCTCCATCACCGTTCAGATGATTCTGCCCGTGCCGTTTGCCATGGTCATCGGCATTGCGCTCGCTTGGTCGGTTGACTATCAGATGGGCATGATGCTGCTGGGGTTTGTGGCGGTGGTCGCCGTCATCGCGCTTCTGAGCGTGAAGAAGGCCGCGCGCATCTTCCAGCGGCTGCAGCGCTTCATCGACCGCATGAACGTGCGTCTGCGCGAGAGCATCACCGGCGTGCGCGTCATTCGCGCCTTTGGTAAGGAGGCTTCCGAGCAGGAGAGCCTCGACGAGGCGTTCTCCGACTACGCAACCAATGCCATCCGCGTGAACTGGATCTTTGCTACCTTCGATTGTTCGGCCTTTTTCATCATGAACATCGCCGAGGTGGCGATTCTCTGGCTCGGTGGCAACCGCGTGGGCGCGCATGCGATGGAGATCGCCTCGATTTCGGCGTGCGTCGAGTACGCGATGATGATCCTCTTCTTCATCATGATGGCCCAGATCGGCGCCCTCATGCTGCCGCGCGCGCTCGTGTGCATCGAGCGCTGCCGCGAGGTTATCGAGCACGCGCCCTCGATTGCCGATGGCGAGCTCGGGAGCCTGCCGGAGCGCGCCTCGGCCACGCCCGCCGACGCTGACAGCGCCCTTGCGCATGAGGCACTCGGCGAGGTGGTAGCCCACTTTGGCAACGCATCGTTCCGCTTTGCAGACGCCGATGAGGACACGCTTCATCACATCAACTTCCTCTGCCGCCGCGGTACAACAACCGCCATCATCGGCCCCACGGGCTCGGGCAAATCGACCATCGCCAAGCTGTTGCTGCGCTTCCACGACGCGACGGACGGCAGCGTGAGCCTCTGCGGCACCGACGTGCGCGAGCTTACGCAGCACGCCCTGCGCGAGCACATCTCCTATGTGCCGCAGAAGGCGTGGCTCTTCTCGGGCACCATTGCCGACAACCTTCGCTACGGCGCGCCGGACGCCACCGACGAGGAGCTCTGGCACGCCATCGATGTGGCGCAGTCGGGCTTTGTCCGCGAGCTGCCCGAAGGCCTCGGCCATCGCGTGGCACAGGGTGGCACCAACTTCTCCGGCGGCCAGCGCCAGCGCCTCTCCATCGCGCGCGCCCTGGTAAAGAAGGCTGACCTCTACATCTTTGACGATTCGTTCTCGGCGCTCGATTTCAAGACGGATGCTGCGCTGCGCCATGCCCTTGCCGAGGAGGTGGCCGACGCCGCGGTCCTCATCATCGCCCAGCGCATCAACACCATTCTCTCGGCCGACCAGATCGTGGTTCTCAAAGACGGCTGCATCCAGGGTCTTGGCACGCACGAGGAGCTCATGCGCACGTGCGAGGCGTACCGCGAGATCGCCCGCTCGCAGCTGCGCGCCGAGGAGCTGGAGGCACTTATGGAAGATTCCGCTGCGAAGGGAGGTGAGCGTAGATGACGGAGGAGAAGAAGGACCTGCGCGTGGCCAACGAAAACGAAGTTGCTGCCGAGGGTGGCGCCGCGTCGCCGGCGCGCTTTGCCGATCCGCACGAACCTGCTCCCTCGGGTGCGCCCGAGCCGGAGAGTGAGCAGGAGCTCGAGGTTCCCAAAGACGCCCGCGCCGTAATCGCTCGCCTGTGGCGCGAGTCCCGCGGCGAGCACTGGCGTTTTGCCGTGGTGGTCGTGTGCGTCATCTGCTACACCATCGCCCAGATCTCGGCGCCTGCCTACAGTGCACACTTGATTGACCTTCTGTGGGCAAACATCCAGGAGGCGCACGCTCGCGGCGAGATCTTTACCATCTCGTGGACGACGGGCGGCATCGAGCTCGCAACGTTTGTGGGCATCTGGACCGTGGCCTGGGCGTTTTACACCGTCCAGAGCTTCACCATGGCGAGCTTTGCCGAGCGGCTGAACCTGCGCCTGCGTTGCCGCATTGCCGCCAAGCTCAACGTGCTGCCGCTTAAGTTTTACGACGCGCACAAGCCGGGCGACGTCATGAGCCGCGCGACCAACGACCTCGACAAGGTCTCCGAGGTGCTGCAGCGCGGACTGCTCTCCATGCTCATGGCGGTGGGCTCGGTCACTGGTGCCGCCATCATGATGGTGCGCCTGAATCTCACGCTCTCGCTCGTGTTCCTCTGCTTTGCCCTCATCGCCATTACTGGCACGCGCCTCGTGGCCAAGCGCACGCTTGTACTCGCCGCCGAGCAGCAGCGCGCCGTTGGCATCCTGAACGGCCATGTGGAGGAGGCGTACTCAGGCCGTATTGTCATCAAGGCGTTCAACCAGGAGGAGGCGAGCTCCGCGCGCATTCACGAGGCGACCCAGCAACTCGCCGACACCATGCGCCGTACCGACTTTGTCACCAACGTCGTGGCGCCCATGGTGCGCTGCCTCGTGCGTCTCTCGCAGGTGGTGCTCGCGCTTATGGGTACGGGCATCCTTATGGCGGGCGGCCTTACCATCGGCACCCTGCAGGCGTTCTTTCAGTACGTCAACACCGCCTCCGAGCCGCTCACGCAGTTCTCGCTCACGGTGAACCAGCTCCAGAGCGCCCTCGCTGCGGTGGAGCGCGTCTTTGGCGTGCTCGACGAGCCCGAGATCGAGCCCGATCCGGCTGAGCCCGCCCATGTGGTGGAGCCGGTGCAGGGTCGCGTGGCCTTCGAGCACGTGCGCTTTGGCTACGACCCCGATCGCCCGCTTATGACGGACGTGAACTTCACGGCGGAGCCCGGGCAGAAGGTTGCCATCGTGGGCGCTACGGGCGCTGGCAAGACCACCCTCATCAACCTGCTCATGCGCTTCTACGAGATCGACGGTGGGCGCATCACGCTCGACGGGGTCGACACACACGCCATGACGCGCTCCGAGCTGCGCGGTCACTTTGGCATGGTGCTGCAGGACGCTTGGCTGCGTGAGGGCACCATTGCCGAGAACATCGCCTACGGCGCGCCGAACGCCTCGCGCGAGGAGATCATCCAGGCGGCAAAGACCGCGCAGGTGGACTTCTTCGTCCGCACGATGCCGCAGGGCTACGACACCAAACTGGAGAACGACGCGGAGAACATCAGCCAGGGTCAGCGCCAGCTCTTGACCATCGCGCGCGTGCTGCTCGCAAACCCCGCGATCCTCATCCTCGACGAGGCGACCTCGAGCGTGGACACGCGCACCGAGCGCTCGATCGTGCAGGCCATGGAGGCGCTCACACAGGGCCGCACGAGCTTTGTGATCGCGCACCGGCTCTCCACCATCGTGGACGCCGACCTCATCTTGGTGATGGACCACGGCAACATCATCGAGCAGGGCACGCATGAGGAGCTGCTCGCGCTCGGCGGGTCCTACGCGGAGCTCTACCAGAGCCAGTTTGCATAGGATTCGAACGACAGATGGCAAAACGGGGAGGGCCAACCTGAACGGCCCTCCCCGTTTTGTATAGGGGCACTAGTCCTGGTTCATAGGAATGCCCTTGCCCTCGTCGGGCGGGCGCAGCTCGGTGAGTGCCGTATAGTCGCCGCCGGCGGAGGAGGGGCGCAGCGGGCCGGGTGCAAACCAGTCGAGCGCGCAGTCGATCCACGCGTTCCAGAACGGCCACTCGTGTCCGCCGATGCCGGGCTCCCAATAGGTCACGTCAAAGTCGGCGTCCTCGAGCAGGCGCACGACCTCACGGTTTGCGTTGCACAGGTTGTCCGATTTGCCGCATGCGCCGTAGAAGCGCGGCTTGGGCAGGTCGGGGTCGTTGCGGAAGCGGTCGATTAGGGCGACGTAGTCCTTCTCTGAACCGATGACCGTGTCGAGGTCGCCAAAGAACCGCTCGTAGTACTTGCGCTTGCGCGGCGAGTGCGACTCAACGGCGTCGAGTACGCGGTCGCGCATGAACGCGCCCGAGAGCGCCACGATCGAGCCAAAGCGGTCGGGGCGCAAAAGGCCGTTGATAAGGGCGGTGTACGCACCGATGGAGATGCCGGCAAGCGCGGTGTCCTCGCGCTTGCGCGATAGGGGGAAGAGGCGCCGCGTGATTTCTACGAGCTCCTCCGAGATGAACTTTCCGTGCCACTCGTTGATCTCGGGTTTGTCGAGATACAGCCCGTCCTCGCCCGAGGGCATGATGATGGCAACGTCGCGCGCCTCGGCCGTCTGGACCACGTGCGTCTTGTCGATCCAGTCGTAGTCGCGCCCAAAGAGGCCATGCAGGAGGTAGACCGTACGATACGGGCCTTGGCGGCGTTTGGCGAGCTTGTTGCCGTCCATCTTGTCGACCGGAATGACGGCCGTCAGGACGACGTTGCGCTGAAGGTAACGGGAATAGAAGTCGACTCGGAGCAGTGCCACGGTATCCTCCTTACCGCATGGTGCGTCGGCGGGAAGCCGCTTAGCGGGGCAGCCAATCCATAGCTTGGGGCAGCGCCTGGTTCCACAGGTTCCAGTCGTGCCCACCGTGAAGTTCATGATAGGTTACGTCGAGGCCGGTACCGCGAAGCCGCTCGGCGAGCATACGGTTCGCGCTCGCGAGCGGGTCCTCGTTGCCGCACGCCATGAAGACGCGCGGGCGCGGCCGGTCGCAGTAGACGAGGTCGGCGGCAAGGCGCGCCGGGTCCTTATCGGAGCCGACGACCTGGTTGAGATCGCCAAAAATCGACTCGAGGTAGGAACGCTCCAGAAAAAAGAGCCCGTCGGAGATGATTTGGTCAAAGCCGTCGATAATCATGGCCGTGGAGAGTGAGATGATCGACCCAAAGTTCTCGCAGTACTTGAGGCCGTTGCGCATCGCGCCGTACGCGCCCATGGAGACGCCGCCGATGAACGTGTCCTCGCGCCGGTCGGAGAGCGGGAACATGCTCCGCGTCACGTCGAGGAGCTCCTCGCCCGCAAAGCGGCCGTAATAGTTGTGCGTCTCAGGATGGTCGAGGTAGAAGGCATTGTAGCCGGACGGCATGACCACCGCGATGCGACGCTCCTCTGCCCAGGCGCGGATGCGCGTCTCTGAGATGAGGTCGGTGTGGTTGCCGGTGATGCCGTGCAAAAGGTAGAGCGTCTTGAACGGCCCCTTGGTGCGGGGGTAGTCGCGCCGGTCCCAGGCAGATGCGTCATGCCGACGCTCGTAGTCGGCGCCGTACGCCTCGCCCGTGTTGTCGATGGGGAGGATGACGTCGAGGGTGGTCGTGCGCATGAGTGCCGCGGAGAAGTAGTCGACGGAAAGGCGTGCCATACGGCTCCTTTGACTATCGGGGTCATAACGTCAACATTATACGGCTTGGCGCGACTCGTTCGACCTATCTGCCGTCAGCGGAAACCTCGTTGTCGCACGGCGTCGTGCCGTCTTCTGCAGGCGCGTCGACGCGCACCGGGACGCCGCGGCGCTCGAGCATGCAGGTGAGCACCTCGACCTGTTCCTCAAGCTGGCGGATGCGCCGTGCGTTGTCGTTGATCTTCTCGCGGTTCCACGCATGCGCCTCGCGCACCGGGTCGGGCATGCTCTCGTGGCGGCTTTTCGCATCGTAGCGCTCGGTGAGGACGCGGCAGCCGTTGCGGCGCACGACGCGCCCGGGGATGCCCACCACCGTGGAGTTGGCGGGGACGTCCTTCACCACAACGGAGTTGCCGCCAATGCGCACGTTGTCGCCGATGTGAATGTTGCCGAGCACCTTGGCGCCGCTTCCCACCACAACGTTGTTGCCGAGGGTGGGGTGGCGCTTGCCGTCCTCGTTGCCCGTGCCGCCTAAGGTGACGCCCTGGTAGAGCACGCAGTCGTCGCCGACGATGGTGGTCTCCCCGATGACGACGCCCATGGCGTGGTCGATAAAGAAGCGCCGGCCAATCTGCGCCGCGGGGTGGATCTCCACTCCTGTGAAGAAGCGGGTGATTTGGCTGAGGACGCGGGCCGGGCCGCGCAGGCCGTGGCGCCAGAGCCAGTTCTCTGGCGTATGCATCCATTTGGCATGCAGGCCGGGGTAAGAGATGAAGATAGTAAACGCACTCTGAGCTGCGGGGTCGTTGCGTTTAACGGTGGCGATATCCTCGCGGACGGTTGCGATGAAGCTCATGGTGAGACTCCCCTCTGGGGTGCGCGGCGAGCTTGCGCGCCACGCGTCGATGCCAGTATGGTAGAGGTGTGTCGTGCAAATGTCTATAGGATTACTAGGAATTAGCACGAGTCGTAACGACCACAAGTCGTGAACGCCCGGTTGTGCGGAGAGGTTGAGCCATGGTGCAGGTCAGAGACATAGCAGCGCAGGAGATACCGCTGCTCGATGACTTCCTCTATGAGTCGATCTTTGTTCCCGAGGGGCAGGAGCCCTTTCCGCGGAGCATCCTCAACAAGCCGGAATTCCGCGCGTATGTTGAGGACTTCGGTAAGCGTGCGGGGGATATTGGCGTTGTCGCCGAGGTTGATGGCGAGATAGCCGGCGCCGCATGGGCGCGCCTGATCCATAGCTACGGCTTTCTCTACGAGGGCGTGCCCGAGATCGCCATCGCCCTCTGGCCCCAATGGCGCGGACAAGGCGTGGGGACGCAGCTGCTGGGCGGGTTGATCGAGCGCCTGCGTGAGGCAGGCTTTCCTGCAGTTTCGCTTTCTGCCCAGCGTGCCAACCGCGCCATCCACCTGTACCAGCGCCTAGGTTTTGTAGAGAAGGGCGGCGACGAGGAGGAAGCCCTCATGCTTCTTCGCCTCTAGGGAGAGCGCATCGGTGCGATTTGGCTGGTTTTGTGTCGCGCCGCAAGGGTTTAGGGCCTTATCGCCTTGTCCCGCCAAAACCGGCACGGTATACTATCCCCTACGTCGTTGCGACGACGCGATATGCGGGCATCGCCAAGTGGTAAGGCATCAGCTTCCCAAGCTGACACTCGCGGGTTCGAGTCCCGTTGCCCGCTCCATATGAGGGATAGGCCCGGTGCCAATGCGGCATCGGGCCTTTTTCGTGTGTTGATATCGTGGCTCTTTTTCTCACGATTGCCGAGGTGCTGGCCAAGAGCGCGGCACGTTACGACGGCTGTTACCAGCGGAAATCAGAAATCGCTCAGAGAGTGCTCAAACATCTGTGAGACCGCGGGCATATTCCGCGTGAAATCTGTGAGACGCGAGCGGGATACTCGGGCCCGTAGGACAGAGCAGATGTGGAGGTCATGAGGGGTGACCGGGTCTTCTTGAGCGTGCGGGCAGAAGCGGCTATAGTAGCTAGGTCCTTTCCTGCCCCGAGCGCACCTTCACGACCCGGGGCCTTATGCCCAGAGGAGGTGACCACATGAAGGCTTATGAACTGCTGTTTTTTGTCAATCCTGCACTCGATCCCGAGACTCGTCTCGCGGTGATGAAGCGTATCGACACCACGATCGCTGAGGGCAACGGCACGGTTGACAAGGTTGACGAGTGGGGCAAGCGCAAGCTCGCCTACGAGATCAACGACCTCACCGAAGGTGATTACACCCTCATCAACTTCCACGCAGATCCGGCGCAGATCGCCGAGCTCGACCGCGTTCTCCGCATCACCGATGCGGTGGAGCGTCACATGATCGTCCGTCGCGACGACATGGAGTAAATGCGTTTGGAAGGTCGCGCGGCGCCGATGCTAGCGCGACGCCGGGCTGTGCGGCATGAGCGCGGCCCATCTTTGAGAGGTAGTGAATTCACATGAGCATCAACCGAGTGAACATCTCCGGCAACCTCACCCGCGACCCCGAGGTCCGCATGACCTCCGGCGGCACGCAGGTGCTTTCGTTCGGCGTGGCGGTCAACGACCGTCGCCGCAACCCGCAGACCGGCGAGTGGGAGGACTACCCCAACTTTGTCGACTGCACCATGTTCGGCTCCCGGGCGGAGGCCGTGAGCCGCTACCTCGCCAAGGGCAGCAAGGTCGCCATCGAGGGGAAGCTCCGCTACTCCTCGTGGGAGCGCGACGGCCAGCGCCGCAGCAAGCTCGAGGTCATCGTCGATGAGATCGAGTTCATGAGCCGCGGTCAGCAGGGCCAGCAGGGTCAGGGTGGCTACGCCCCGGCTCCGCAGGCAGGCTACGCTCCGGCGCCTCAGCCCCAGCAGCCCCAGGCACCCGTCCAGGCTCCGCCTGCGGTGGATGTCTACGATGAGGACATTCCGTTCTAGTATCCGCTCGGCGGAATGTCGGTAAGGTAAGGCGGTCGGCAGAGAGCCGCGCCGCAGGCGGAGCGCCCGCGCTTCGCCAGAAGAAAGGTATTTTGACATGGCTAAGGCTAATGATTTTGCAGCACGTCAGCCGCGTCGTAAGTACTGCCAGTTCTGCAAGGAGGGCACTGAGTACATCGACTACAAGGATACTCAGCTCCTCCGTAAGTACATGACCGACCGCGGCAAGATCAAGCCGCGTCGCGTCACCGGCGCTTGCACGCAGCATCAGCACGACATCGCGAACGCCATCAAGCGCGCCCGCGAGATGGCCCTGCTGCCGTACACCGTTCCCGTGGTTTCTTCCCGCGGTGAGCGTCGTCGCGGCTAGTGGCGCTTGACTAAAGGAGATCTCATGAAAGTCATTCTTCTTGGTGAGATCAAGGGCAAGGGTGGCGAAGGCGACGTCGTAGACGTGGCCCAGGGCTACGCCGAGAACTACCTCTTCCCGAAGAAGCTCGCCGTTGCGGCTACCAAGGGCAACCTCAAGCAGCTCGAGGAGCGCCGCAACAACATCGCTAAGCGCGAGGCTGTCCGTATGGCGGACGCCAACACGCTCAAGGAGACCCTCGAGGGCAAGCAGGTCACCGTCGACGCCAAGGTTGGCGACGAGGGCATCCTGTTTGGCTCGGTGACCGCCGCTATGATCGCCGACGCGATCAAGGATCAGCTGAACGTCGAGGTCGACCGCAAGCGCGTCGAGCTCGGTAAGCCGATCAAGGTTGCCGGCACCCATCAGGTCGACATCTCGCTTTACCGCGAGGTGCGTGCCACGGTCACGGTTCTCGTGGGCGTGGACGCCGCGGAGGCCGCCGCTGAGGTTGAGGCTGAGACCGAGACCGCTGAGGCCGAGGTCGCCGAGGTTGAGACCGAGGAGGCCGCCGAGTAGCGAACGCTCTCGGTGAAACTGTTTCTGGTTAGAAGGGGCTGCAGCTCTGCGCTGCGGCCCCTTTTGCTATGCGCGGTGTCCGTGCGGTGTGGTGCGGCGGCGTTTTACAGGTTGCGAGCGTAGGAGACGAGACCCTCGCGCGCATCGGCGGGGGCGATGATGCGCATGGCTCCGCCGGCAGCGAGCACATGGTCGTAAAGCCAGGGTAACGAGCTGGTGCGTACCGTAAAGCGCGTGCTGCCGCCTGCCAGCGGACGTGCCTGCTCAATACCGCTCCATGCGGGGACGGGCTTGCCGGGCGCGATCTCGAGCTCGATGGCGATCCCGCTCGCGCGCAGGCTGTCCGCCACAGCGGGGACAGTGCGCGCCGCGCTGCGTGCAGGCTCGTCGAGGACCTCGACACGGCTGATGCGCTCAAGGCGATAGCGGCGCGGGGCGTTCTTCTCGACATCTTGGGCAAGCAGGTAGGCGCCGTCGCCGGTGACGTCGATGGAGAGCGGGTCGATTACGCGCTCTCGCGGTGCCGTCTCGCCGTGGGAGCGATAGGAGATGCGGCAGCGTTGCTGGTCTTCAAGAGCGCGCCTAAGTGCGGGGTAGTGTGCACCAAACGAGGTCGATCCCGCAACGAGGGGAGCGTCGTCACCCGTGCGCGTAAGGGGCAGGAGTGCGCGGCTCAGGCGGTCGCGCACGTTGGCATCGAGCGCGAGCGAGCCCATGACGTGCGCCAGAACAGCGCCCTCGCCCAGGCTTAAGCGAAGCGGCGTGAGGTGCGCCCCGTCGCCGGCAAGCACGATATCGTCATGGTCGCGAAAGATAACCGGGCGAGCACCGCTCTCGCGATCGGCAAGAGCGGAGATGAGCTCGATGGTCTCGTCCAGCTGGGCGTCTGTGCAAGCAAGCTGGCGAGCCGCCTCATCGGCGGCAATAAGGGAGTCCTCTGTGGAAGAGAGAAGCTCGAGCAGCCGAATGGCCCGGTCAACGCGGGTGTCGGAGAGGGTAAGTGCGGTGTTGCGCTGCTGCCCGCGCGGCTTACGAGGCATGTGCGGCCACCGTCCTCTCAATATGCGCGCGCCACGCGTCGACGAGAGGCTCGGGTCCCTGGGGACGCATGCCATCGTGCGCGTGCGAAAGAGCAAAGGCTGCGGCCGCATCCACGTCGCGCGCTTCCACCGTCCAGCTCCAGGAGCCGTCGGCCTCGCGCTGGGTGCGCCCGCGTCCGTAGGTGATCGCCTGCACCTCCGCTTCGGTGCGCTCGGCGGGCAGGGTGAACACCGCCGTTGCCGTGGGGCCATCTGCAAGGTCAAAGGGCAAAAACAGATAGGCTCGGGCGTCGAACCCGTCGGGGATCTCGTAGGGGCGGCCGAGCGCGCCAAGGCGCGCGATGCGGTCGATGCGAAACGTGCGGACCTCGCCAGATGCACCGTCGAGCGCGGCGATGTAGCCGGCAGACTCATGTGAGAAGATGCCGTACACCGCAATCACGCGCTCCGATTGTTTGCCGGCGGCATCGGTGTAGCGCATCTTGATCGCTCGGCGGAGCGAGAAGGCAGTCCACAGGGCGTCGGTTATGGCGTCGCGCACGGTGCTGTCGCGCCCGACCGCTTCGTCTTCAACCGACAGCTCACCCTCCACCGCTTCGAGAGATTCGAGCGCCTTGGTGCGAATCGCCCTCAGCGGCGGCTCGAACGGTGAGCCCGGCACGGCGAGGTGCGCGTCGATGGCCGCTACAAGCAGGCGCGCGTCCTCTTCGCGCACGAGGCCGCCGGCGGCAAAGGTGCGCGCGCGGTCGAGTGCCCATGCGCTCTGTTCGGTTTCGGAGGAGCCGGGGGTCTTAACCTCGGCGATATACACGCCGCGCTCTTCGAGTTTCTCGCGATCGCGTCTGAACTTGCGCAGGTCTGAGGCACGGTTGCCCGATCCGTAACCAAGATCGGTGTCAGAGACAATCTCCTCGGTGGCAAGAGGACGCGGTGCGGCGTTGAGCACAAACAGGAGGTTCAGCAGGCGCTGAGCCGTCTCGTCAACGGGCGTCGGCTCGGGGTCGTCATACGCTTCGGCTGCGTGTCGATCTGCCATAGCGGCCTCCCTCCGTGCGGTTGTGCGGGCAGCGCTCAAGGGCGCTCGCGGCGCCTGTCTCGGTGCCCCATTCTAGACGATGCGCCCGCTGCGGCGCTCGCCATCGCGTTCTCACCATAACGGGTGGGTCGATAGCTGCAGAAACAGCGAACTCGCGCTATACTTTCGACTACATACGGAGAATGCCTCGCCCCCGGCGGGAGCATCTGAGAACACAGCGATGCGGAGTCCCCTATGGCTAACGTCCGCCCTTATATCAACCACCTGCTCCAGAGCTCGGGCATCACGCCCGCATGCAGCGAGGAGGAGCGCCTTGCCGCCGAGGACCTGGCGCAGATTTTCCGCAACCACGGCTTTGAGCCGGAGCTGCAGGAGTTCAGCGCGTCTGGTTCAAAGAAGATCGTGAACGCGGTCTTGGGCGTGCTCGTCTTTTTGGGCGCCCTGCTCATGGGCATCGGCGGTGCTATCGGCTTCATCGGCATTCTCTTGGCCATTGCCGGCGGCGTGCTCTTCACGCTCGAACGCATGGGCAAGACATCGCTGTCGAGCATCGGTGCGGCGGGTCTCTCCCAGAACGTGATTGCCTACCACAAGGCGTCCGGCCCGCTTGCCTCGCCGCGCAACCGCCCTGTTGTGGTGGTCGCCCACTACGACTCTCCGCGCGCCGACCTTCTCTCGCAGATGCCCTACGCGGCGTACCGACCGCTGATCGTCAAGCTCCTGCCTTACGCCATGCTGGCGCCTGCGGTCATCTCCATCGTTCGCCTGCTGCCGCTTCCGGGCGCCCTTAAGGTTGTCCTCTGGGTCCTCGCGATCGTTGCTGCGCTGGTGCCGCTCGCTGCCGCCGTTGCCACGTTCGCCAACCGCTTCGTGCTGCCCTACACCTCCGGCGCGGTGTGCAACAAGTCCTCCGTCGCCGCCATGCTCGGCGTGATGAACGCCGTCGCTCCGTTTAAGGGCGACAAGGAGTTCCCCGCTGACGTTCCGTTCAAGAAGTACATGCGCGAGCAGCGTCGCGCCGTCGAGGCTGCGGCCCGCGCCGCTGCCGAGGCCGCTGCTGCGGAGGCTGCCGCCAAGGCGGCCAAGCATGGTGAGCCCGTTGAGGGTGTTGCTGCTGCCGACGTTACCGCTGTCGACGGGGCGCCCGAAGGCGCCGCTGTTGATGCTGCCGAGGTGGCTGAGGCCGCGCTTGGGGCTACGCTCGTTGGTGCTGCCGCGGGCGCGATTGCCGAGGGCGTCGCCAATGCCGACAAGGCGCCCGAGGCTGAGGCCGACGCCGACGCCGACGCCGACGCGTTTGCAGAGGAGACGGCAGAGGCCGAGGGTCTCTACGACGATGTTGCCTATGATGAGGCTGACGAGGAGATCTTCGACGAGGCCGAGCAGGCGGATTACGCTGACGAGCCCGTCGACGAGGTTGAGGATGAGGCTGCCGCCGAGGAGGGTGAGGCTATCGAGGAGCCGGCAGAGGAGCCTGCCCCTGTGGAGGCTGCCCCCGAGGAGCCCAGCATCCTCAACGCCGCCGGCAACTATCGCTTTGGCGAGGAAACCATCCGCTCGCTCGGAATGGTTTCTAAGTCCTGCATCCTTGAGTATGAGGAGCCCGCGGTTCCCGAGCCTGTGGCGGAGCCCGCTCCCGCGCCCGCTCCTGTTGAGGACGAGGCCGAGCAGGAGGACGAGGCCGAGACGAGCGATTTTGCCGAGGACGAAGCTGCCGACGAGGCAGACGTCTATGCCGACGCCTACACCGACGACGAGGAAGATTACCTCGACGACGACTACGACGATGATGATTACGACGACTATGAGGACGAGGATGAGTACGACGGAGAGTACGACGACCTCGCCTATCAGCCCTCTGCCTACGACGAGGGTAGCCTTGCCCGCTTCGGTGGCCGCGCCGCCGGCATCGCCGGCGCTCTCTCTGCGGTAAGCGCCGGCGCCGCCCGCTTCTTTGGCGAGGCGCTGGACCGCGGCAAGAGCGCGCTCCAGAACCTCGAAGGCGTGGCGCATGACGTCGCCGGCCGCATCAGCTCCGCGGACGATGTTGACGAGGCCGTCGTAGATGAGGAGCAGGGCGCAGACGTGCCCGTCGCTGAGGACGAGGCCGTTGAGTCCGATATGTCGACGGTCGACCAGCCCACGGTTGCCTACGAGGCGCTCCCGGAGGACATGCCCGCGCTCGACGCCACCGAGACGATCGATATGGCGAGCGACGCGACTGAGGTCGCGCCCGAGGATGAGGCCGCCGATAGCGAGGCTGCCGACGAGGCCGATGCTGCTGACGCCGATGCTGCCGTCGAGACGGAGCCCGAGGTTGCCTCCGACGACACTTCTGCCGCTGAGGCGGAGGATGACGGGCAGCCCGCCGAGAAGCCGCTCCTGGGTGCCACGGTTGCTTTTACCGTTCAGCCCGAGCCGGCTCCCGCCCAGGGCGCTACCGCAGCGTGGACTGCGCCTACCGAGGAGAGCGCGCCTGAGCCGGTCGAGTCCGTCGACTCCCTCATGGCCGAGATTAATCCTCCGAGCCAGGCGCAGCGCCGTGCTCCGTTTGTCGTAGCGGATCCGCAGCAGCCCTCGCTGAATCAGCCCGTTGTGGCGAGCCGCTCGTCGCTCTTCGATCTGCCCGATCCTTCCGCGCCCGAGGTCGACCCCTTCGCGCCGCAGAGCGCGACCGGTTCGCTACCCACCATGAAGAGTGCTCAGTCTGCGCAGACGCCCCGTCGCACGCTCAACGTGATCGACCCGGCCGCCGCAGCGGCTCCGACTCCGGCCACGTCGACCACCGGCGCCTTCGAGGTCATCTCGGCAGATGCTCCTGTGGTGGGCTATCAGAAAGAGGAGAAGCGTCGCGGCCTTGGCGGGCTTTTCCGCCGCAAGAAGAAGGACGAGCCCTCCATGAGCGAGTATCTTGGCGTTGAGGATGACTTTGACGCCAAGCGTTCTGGCCGCGATATCGGCTCGTGGGACAACTTCGATGACGACGACTGGAAGGGTGGCGCCACTGGTGCCGAGGGCGTCGATGCCGATCAGCTGCGTGACGCCGTAACCTCCCTCGGCGACGACGAGCTTCTCGGCCACGACATCTGGTTCGTGGCTACGGGTGCGTCCGAGTACGACAATGCCGGTATCCAGGCCTTCCTCGCATCTCATCGTGACAAGCTGCGCGGTGTCTTCCTCATCAACCTCGAGTGCGTCGGCTCCGGTCAGGTCGCCATGCTTGCGACCGAGGGCGACCGCCGCGTTCTTAAGGGCGACAAGCGCATCATGAACCTGGTCAGCAAGGTCTCCGCTGTCTTCCATCATGAGTTCGGTGCAGTCGAGATGCCCTATCTTGCCACTGACGCCTATGCGGCAATGAACATGAGCTTGCGTTCGCTTACCATCGCCGGTGTGGACGGTCCGTGCCTCGCGTGCTCGCACAGCGAGGAGGACCATCCGCTCAACATCGACGTTGACAACATCAACCGTGTCGCCGATGTGGTGACCGAGGTCATTCGCCGCTCGTAGCGGAGAAAAGAGGCATCGTGCTCAGCTACATCAAAAAGCATTGGCTCATCTATCTCATTGGGGCCGCCATCGCTGTCGCGCTCGGCTTCAGCGCCTCCTACATGGTGGGTGTTATGGGATCCACGCCGGTCGCGGTGCGTGAGGAGCG